>JANMJC010000293.1:0-7636 GCA_031371185.1 Paracoccaceae bacterium
CTCGGGTTGAAGGGGCAAGTGGTGGGTGGGGGGCGATGCGGGTGGTCATACCATCTCCGACACGATTTCCTTGATGGCCAACCCTGGCACGCTCATGTCATGTCGGGCCGAGATCTGGCCGTCGCGCATCACCAGGATCTCGTCGGCCATCTCCAGTGCCTCCTCGATTGTGTCTGGCAGCAGGACCACGGCCGCGCCGTTTTCGCAGGCCTTCCGGATCTGCGCGTTGACGGCCTGCGACACGCCCACGTCCAGGCCTCGCAAGGGATGGTCCAGCATCAGCACCCGCAGGTTGGGCGCGTTCAGCCACTTCGACAGCACCACTTTCTGCTGGTTGCCGCCGGAAAACTGGTCAAGCGGCTGGTGGATGTTGTTGGGGTTCACGTCCAGCCGGTCGAACCAGACCTGCGCCGTCGCCGCCATCTTTCCGGGATGCAGGAACGGGCCGGCCTTCATGCCGTTCTGATGCACCAGCGCGATGTTGCGCGTGCCCGGATAGCCGCCGATCATGCCTTCGGTCTTGCGCTCGGCCGGCACAAAGGCGAGGCCAGCAGCAACCGCCTTGCGGATCGTCCAGTTCGACACGGTCTGGCCATCCACCAGCAGCGTGCCGCCGGTAAAGGTCTCGGCCCCATACATCGCGCGCACCAGCGCACCCCGGCCCGATCCGTTTGTGCCCACCAGCGCAGTGATGCGGCCCGGAAAGGCGGCAAAGGAGAAATCCTTGAATTTGCCTTCCAGCGTCAAACCGCGCACCTCGATGGCGGGTTTTGCGCCTGCGGGCAGCGGCGCCCGGACATGTCCTGCCGTCACCGGCCCGTCATCGACCATGGCGCGGAACAGATCCTCGCGCGTGACGCCTTGGGTGCTGCGGTCGCTCGTCAGCACGCCGTGGCGCATGACGACGACGCGGTCGCAGATGCGGATCACCTCGTCTAGCCGGTGCGACACGAAGATCACGCTGGCAAACTTGCGCAGCTTCAGGATTTCACGCTCCAGCACCGCGACCTCGGCATCCTCCAGCACGGCGGTCGGCTCGTCCAGGATGATCAGGGGCGTTTCCCCGGCACCGGGTTCGACGCAGACCGCGCGGGCGATCTCGACCATCTGCCGGTCCACGAACGACAGGTCGCCCACGCGCGCCTTCGGGTCCAGCTTGAAGCCGATCTTATCAAGCACGGCCGCCGCATCGGCGTTGATCCGACCCCAATTCTTGAAGCCGAATCGCGCCAGACCCGACTGCGCACCCTTCTGGTAGGCGATGTTCTCGGCCACCGACAGGTTGGTGAACAGCGACTGTTCCTGATGCACCACCCCAACGCCCGCCCGGAACGCATCGTTCGGGCTGCGGAAATTCGCGACGCGGCCGTTCATCTCCATCGTACCTTCATCGGGACGCTCGATCCCGGCGAGGATTTTCAGCAGGGTGGACTTTCCCGCGCCGTTTTCGCCCGTCAGGCCGATTACCTCGCCCTTCGCGATGGTCAGCGACACGTTGCTGACGGCCTTGGTCTTGCCAAAGGTGCGGCTGATGCCCGTCAGTTTCAGTACAGGGGCCAGGTTTGCAGAGGAAAGCGTCGCGGTCATTTTGCCACCTTCAGACGTCCACGCTCGGGCCATGCCACGGCGACGATTGCGATGATCAGTATCGTTCCGAACACGCCCTGCTGGAAGTCGGGGTCAACGCCCGCCAGCACCAGCCCGTTGTTCAGGATCAGCAGCAGGAACACTCCCAGCACCGACCGCATCACGCCACCCTCGCCGCCGCCAAGGGCGGTCCCGGCGATCACGGCGGCGGGGATGACGGTAAAAAGCTGCCCGAACCCGATGTCGGGCGACCCCGACCCAAGCTGCATGGTGGCGAGGATGCCCGCCAGCCCGCTGAGGCAACCGGCCACGGCAAAGGCGCCGATCTTGATGCGGTCCACCGACATGCCGTTGGCTCGAGCGATGTTCTCGTTGTTGCCGACCGCCAGCACGCCGCGGCCAAAGGCGGTGTAGTTCGAAATCAGCACGCCCGACATGATCACCACCGCCGCCAGCAAGAATGAATGCGGCAGGCCCAGCGAGGCCTGGCTAGGCCAGCGGGCCAGCACCTCGTTCGAGATGGTGGGCAGCATGTCGTTGCCGTACAGCAGGATGGCGATGCCAAGGCCCACATACCATGTGCCAAGCGTGACCACAAAGGATGGCACCTTCAGCTTGGCATGGACAAGGCCCGACAACAACCCGATCCCCAGCCCGATGCCGATGGCCACGACCCAAGCCCATGCGCCGATGTCGATATCCTGGCGGGTATTGGCCGACAGCAGGATCCACGCCATCCCGGCCGCACCCATGGCGCCCTCGACCGACAGGTCAATCGACCCCATTTGGATCACCAGGGTCGCACCCACCACTACGATCAATGGCACGGATGCCTGATACAGCACGTTTTGCAAATTCTGGATGCTGCCGAACCGCGGGTTCAGGACAGTGAAGATCACGATCAGCACCAGGATCGCGACGATCAGGCCGACGGGGCCCTTGATGCGTTTCAACAGTCCGGCGTTCATGGGATGACCCTCGATCTGTGGCAGCGGGGGGGGCTCATGGCCGGGGAAGATCCCGGCCATGAGAAGGGTTCAGGGCTTATTGCCCAGGCAGAACTTCGGGGCCTGCGCCAACCAGCGGAACTGGCTCAGTCGCCCAGGGGCCGGTTTCCATCAGCTTGACCACAAAGGCATCTGCCGCACCGGGTTCGTCATACTGCAGGTACTCTTGATAGTTCTGCGGGGTCACGCAGCTCAGTTTGAACAGGCTTTCGCGCTTTTCGACCGGCAATTCGCTGGGCACGATTTGGCCCGACGCCGCCAAATAGGCGGTGTAGAGGCCGATGGCCGAGGCCATGTAGCCGCGGTGGAAGGTCTCGCCCACGATGGCATTATTGCCTCGGCCCGAGATGATGTCTTCCAGCGTTTTCGGATACAGGCCGTCGGACGAGAACTTCACCTTGTCCAGCATGCCCGCATTCTCGAACGACTGCATCGCGCCGATCTGCATGCCGTCATCCGCCGCCCACACGCCGTTGATCTGGTCGCCGTATTTCACGATCAGGTCTTGCGAGTTCTTGGCACCCAGTTGCGGATCCCAGTTCGAGGGGCGCTCGTCCAGGATGGTGATGCCGGGATAGTTCTCGGCAATCTCGGCCCGGAAGCCGGCCACGCGGGTCTGGCTGGTGGTGCTGTCCGGCACGCCCGGCAGAAGCACGACATTGCCCTTGCCGCCTAGCGCATCGGCAAGCGCCTTGGCGCCGCAACGACCCGATTCCACGCCCGGATGCTTCTGGAAGGCAACGAAGTGATCGCCCACGTCCTGCGGCTTGAACTCGTCGGGCTTGTTCCACCAGATCGTCACATAGCCACCCGCACGGCCCACCGCATCGACGATGGTCGGCGCGTCAGAGCTGGCAACGGTGTTGACGAACATGATCGGCTTCTTGCCCGAGGCCAGGATCGCCAGGATGTTCGAGATAGAGGTCTGCGACGAGCCGTTGGAGTTCACGATTTCCAGCGGGATGCCTAGCGCCTTGGACATCGCCTCGGCGCCCTCGATGTTCGAGATCATGTAGGGGTTGGTGGTGTTGATCACCGATGCCACCAGCACCCATTCCTCGGGGTTGAAGCCCTCGGGGTGAGTCACCTGCGCCAGCGACGCGGTGGGGGCAAAGCCGGTCACCACGGCGGCGGCGGCGGCAATGGCCATGGCGCCAAACTGGCGGCGGGTTGCCTTGAACAGGCGGTCGGCGATGGTTCCTTCGGTCATGTCTTTCACTTTCTCCTCCGATGATAGCGTTGTGGGGTTCACTTGCGAAGCGTCGCAAAGAAGGTGCGAATGTCGTCGACAAACAGTTGCGGTACCTCCAGCGGGGCAAAGTGGCCGCCGTCGGTGTGAACGCGATATTGCTGCAGGTTGAAGTACTTGGACGTCCACGTCATCGGCGGCTTGTAGATTTCGCCGGGAAACACAGACACAGCGGTAGGCGCGCCGACAACCGGGAACCGGTTGTGGCTGGGGGTCCAGGGATTGCCGCGGCATTCCCAGTAGTAACGCGACGAGGTGCCGCCTGTGTTGGTCAGGAAGTAGACAGCGGCGGTGGTGATCAGGTCTTCCTTGGGCCAGACCTTTTCAAACGGCCCGGTGCCCGTGCCACGTTCGGCCAGTCCCCAGAAGTACCGTTTCTCGGTGATCCAAGCCAGTTGCCCGGCCGGGCTGTCGGCAAAAAGCGCGCCCAGCGTCTGCGGCTTGGTCAGCTGGATTTCGCCGTAACCGGACTCATGCTGCACGAACAGTTTGCCGCGTTCGAACCAGCCTTCTTCGCCCGCGCCGTACTCGGTCTCGGCAGGCAGGCCCAGGATCGGGTCGAACTTGACGCCCGGCGGCTGGTCGGGGTGGTTAGGTAGATAGTGGCTCATCTGCGCCGCAAAATGGGTATAGACGCCGATGACGTCGCGCTCGTACTTGTGGCCGTGCTGCTGGGCCACCAGTGCGCCCCAATCGCCGCCCGCCGTGGCGTATTTCTCGTACCCCAGAACCTCCTTCATCAGGGTGTTCTCAAGATCGGCGGTCTTGTGGAAATTCCAGCCCGTCGTCATCAGCGGCGAGGAAAAGCCATAGCCGGGCAGCGAGATCAGCACCACGTCAAAGCTGTCCTCGGCGCGGCCGCCATGCGCCTCCGGGTCGGTCAGCGGGCCTATCACCTTGCGCAGGTCCCAGAACGTCCAGGGCCAGCCGTGGTGGATCAACAGGGGCATTGGGTTCGGCCCCTTGCCCTTGACATGGATGAAGTGCAGCGGCACGCCCATCAGGTCGACCTTGAATTGCGGCAACTCGTTCATCCGCCGTTCGACGTTGCGCCAGTCGTAGTCGTTGATCCAGTAGTTGACCAACTCGCGGTGGTAGGCGGTGTTGTAGCCGTATTTCCAGTCGTCGTTGGCATAGTCGGCCGGAAAGCGGGTGCGCTTCAGGCGATCCATCATGTCGGCCAGATCGGCCTCGGGGATGGAGATCTTGTAGGGCTTCACATCGTAGGCGGTTGCCATGGTGGTTCTCCTCCCTCGTGGCAAGTCTTTTTCGGCTGCCCGCAATGCGGGCATCAGGTCAGGTCATCAGGGGGTGGCGGGACGTCAGCTCTTCAGGCTGCGCATCACGTCCTTGATCAGCGGCCAGACGCGGGCCACCGAAGTATGGTCCATGCTTTCCTTGGGGGAATGCAGGTCGTAAAGGTTGGTGCCAATGCCGACCGTATCGAGGCCCGCGATCCGCTGGGTGAACATGCCCAGTTCGAGGCTGCACACCGACACC
This sequence comes from Paracoccaceae bacterium, assembly GCA_031371185.1. GTDB lineage: Bacteria > Pseudomonadota > Alphaproteobacteria > Rhodobacterales > Rhodobacteraceae > CAIYZT01. Next base: position 5,344 of record JANMJC010000293.1, read on the forward strand.
AACACATCAGGCTTGCGGCCCATCACGCGCTCATAACTTTCCTTGGAGATCTCCAGCATCCGCGATTTCGGGTTCCACGGAAACTCCGGCGCATCCAGCCCGATCTGCTTGGCCCTTACCCCAGTGCCAGCCAGTTCGGCGATCTGAAACATCTGGTCCAAGAGCAGATGCTTGCGCGAGGTGACGGCGCTGGTGATGGTTGAGGTCACCTCCACCTGATCGCCCAGCGTGCGCATGAACCCGATGTTGTTCGAGGTTTCCCAGTTGCCCGCGACCTCAAGATTCTGGTTGGTGATGCCGTTGGGAAGCAGCGAGATCACCTGCACCAGCCGCCGCGCCGCCGCATCGGCAAACACACGCTGGGGTGCCGCGTCGCTGCGCGCGACCACGATGCGCACGTCGGGATCGGCGATGCGGAATTCGGCCCGGATGTCGCGCGCCAGCGCCGACACCGCCTGCATTACCGCATCAGCATCGGTTGCCAGCAGTGTCGCCTGGGCCTCGGCAGGGATCACGTTGTTCTGCACGCCGCCCGACACCGTGGCGACATGCACGCCACCCGCCTTCATCGCCGCCCGCAACAGCCGTGCCAGAATGACGATCGCATTGCCCCGTTCGAAGTGGATGTCGAATTCGCAATGCCCACCTCGCAGGCCGCGGACGTCGATCACCAGCGCCACGGCGCCCGCCGGGGCCGCCTGCCACTGCGCATCCACGTCGATCCGGCACGACACGTCGCCCGAACATCCCGCCAGTAGCTGCTTTTCCTCGATCCAGTTGAAGTCGATCATCCGCTTGCCGGTCAGCTTGGTCAGATCGACGTTGTCGCCGCCAACCTTGCCCATCTCCTCCATCACAGTCATCACACATTCCAGCGGCGGATGCGGGATGTCCGAGGAATCGAGCAACGCCAACATGTAGGAGATGCCCAGCCCGTTGTCGGCACCCAGCGTGGTGCCCGCCGCCCGGATACGCTCGCCATCCACCACCAGCTTGACGCCGTCCCTGGCGAAATCGTGCGTCACGCCTTCATCCAGCTTGCACACCATGTCGATATGGCCGTGCAGGATTACGGTGGGCGAGGATTCATAGCCAGGCGTGCCGGGTTTCTTGACGATGATGTTGTCCAGACTGTCGCGGTGATAGGTCAGCCCGCGCGTCTCGGCAAAGGCCGCGATATAGTCCGCCGCGTCCTTTTCCAGCTGCGAACAGCGGTGCTTGCCGCTTAGTTCCTCGAAGAAGTGCATGACTTCCCGCGGCTCGATATTCTGCAAGATCCCCATGCGCTTCCCCCCTTGAACAGCCGTAGCTCGCCTTCCTGTCTGGACCGCACTGCCCGACCCATGTCCGCCTGGTATCCTCCCCGGCGGCACAATCGCGAATCAGCATGGAACCAGAGGTGATCTAATTGTCCACGGCATGTTCTTATGTATCATATCTTGCCTGATATGCAACTGCAATCTGTCCTCTTGCTTGAAAGCCGCTATTTACATGGGGATAACCGGTTTCGAACGGCAATAACGGGATCAAACCCCACAGTTTGTCGCCGCGCGACTGCGCTGAGTTGCCAACGTTTCGCTCCTCAATGATATATGTATCAAGGCATTCTAGCTGGCAGCCTGGCACGTTTGGATGGCACCGCCTGCGCCAGCAGGACAGGTGCGCTGCTGACGACAACGCCAGGATCTTGGCCATTGTGACGAGTAGGCGTTAGTCTCGTGACTGGCTCATTTCGAGCCGTAGCCCATGTCCTGCTCTTGAGCGTCGGCGGCAAGTTGATCGAGCACAGCTTTGCGCCCTGTGAATCCCCGATACACAACAAATGCAAGATGCTTCGGCATTTGGTTAAGCAGCCCTTCAGAGGGCAGCTTGAGGTCTTGTCACGCCCGTCGCCCCAGCGACGAGGTGGCGACGGCGGCGACGACGATGGTGCCGACCAGCATTTCGCGCACATAGCTGTCAACCTGCATCTGGGTCAGGCCGTTGTCGAGGATGCCAAGGATCAGCACGCCGACAAGAGTGGCCAGCACACGGGGTTCGCCCTGTTTGCCCATCGTCATGCCCAGAAATACCGCTGCGATGGCGTCGAGCATCAGTCCGGCACCCTGCGTGGGGTTGGCCGAGGCGACGCGGCTGGCATACATCAGCCCGGCCACCGCGGCGCCCAGCCCGGTGACGGCGAAGGCGCTAAGCCGAAGGCGCTGTACCTTGATCCCTGCCAGGCGTGCAGCCTCGATGTTGCCACCGATGGCATAGAGACGGCGGCCATAAGTGGTGTGTTCCAGCATGACCC
>JANMJC010000319.1:0-1602 GCA_031371185.1 Paracoccaceae bacterium
CTCCAGATTGGGCAGGCCTTTTTCCAGCGCCGCGAGGTTGGGCGCATTGATGTCCTTGGCGTCCACGCCGCCATGGTGTTTGAGCGCGCGCAGCGTGGCCACCACCACCGCCGCATCCGGCCTCAGGCCCGATTTGCGGCATTTGATGTCGATGAATTTTTCCGCGCCCAGGTCGGCACCGAATCCGGCCTCGGTCACCACGTATTCCCCCAGCTTGAGCGCGGCCTGCGTGGCCGTGACCGTGTTGCAGCCGTGCGCGATATTGGCGAACGGACCGCCATGGATGATGGCCGGGCCGGGATTGCCGAGGTGGCGCTGGCCAGCGGGATTTCGGGCATCATCGCCACCAACACCACGATTTTGCGGCAAGGTCTGAAATCTGCAAATTCCGGGCAGGCGGGCGGGCTTTCGGGCGCGCCATTGTTCGAAAACTCCACGCGCGTTCTGGCGCAACTGTCGCAGGCCACCCAAGGACGTCTGCCGCTGATCGGAGTCGGGGGCATTTCGTCGCCTGAAGAGGCCTATCAGAAGATCCTTGCCGGGGCCTCTGCCGTGCAACTTTACACCGCCCTCGTCTATCAGGGCCTGTCGCTGGCGGCGCGGATCGCCCGGGGGCTGGATGCACAGTTGGAAAAGGACGGCCATGACCGGGTGGCGCAGGCCGTCGGCACCGGCAGGGATCGCTGGCTTTAAGGTGCCTCCCGAGGAGTGCCCGCAAGGGCGCTCGAGGGCGAGGGCGAAGGCGAGGGCGAGGGTGCGGGTGCGGGTGCGTCAGAACGCCTTGAAGGTCATCGTCGTCAAGGTGCGCGAGATATGGGGCACGTCGAACAACTTGTCGGACAGGAAATGCCCGACATCCTGATCTTCGGGGATATAGACCATGGCAATCAGATCCCAGTCGCCGCTGGTCGAATAAAGCTCGCTCACCACTTCGCGGTCATAGATCGCTTCGGCGGCTTCATAGGTCTTGCCGGGGGTGCAGCGGAACTGGACGAAAACGCAGCGCATGGGGGCCTCCTGTCGGTCGCGGGCAGCGTAACCTGCCCGGCGCGCCACCTCAACCCGCATCCGCAGCGGGCATCGACAGGGCAAGCGCGCCCACCTGCCGCTGCAGATCGGCAACCGACAGCGGATCGGCCGGGCGCCCCAGACGGTTGCGCACCACCCAGTACAGCCGCTTTTCCGCCCGCGTGATCGCCACATAGGCCAGCCGTTTCCACAGGGGCAGCCCGGCCTCGGCCCGGCCACTTTGGGCGGCGGCGAACAGATCGGGCGCGAAAACCTGCACCTCCTCCCATTGGCTGCCTTGCGCCTTGTGAATGGTGACCGCCGCGCCGTGCAGAAAGGTCGCCCCCATCTGGGCCGCCGACGGGATGAAGGGTTCCGCCTCGTCCGGCTTTTCGATCTTGATGATCGAGGCCGCCGACACCTGCGGGTCTTCGGCCCCCACGACATGCAGGCGGGCAAAGCCGTCCTTGCTGCCCGGACCCAGATAGATCACCTGCGCGCCCTTGATCAGACCGCGCGCTTCAAGGTCGATGCGTTTCTTGCGGTGCTTCAGGGGCAGTTCGATGCCGTCGCAGATCAGGGGCTCTCCGGGCA
>JANMJC010000353.1:0-6076 GCA_031371185.1 Paracoccaceae bacterium
CCCCTCCCCACAAGGGGGAGGGGGACGCGGAGGCCTCGGGAGCCCGCGCGACGGCAAGGCCCGCTCCGTCGGCCACGACGAGGGGGCCGGGGGGGAAGGGGGCGCGCGCGCCGAAGACGCGCCGCCCGATCCTGTTCGTCACGCGCGGCTGTCGCGGGGGACGCGGGGGACGCGGGGTGTGCGCAGCCCAAGGGCGCAGGTTCCAAAGGCGGCTCGTCCGGGGCAAAGGCGGGGAGCGTGCGGGCTGGCGTGGATTGCCGCCGGCCCCCGCCGACCCCGATCCCGCCCCCCGATCCCGGCGTTGATGCGGGCGCGGTTTCCTGCTAGTCCGGGGGCAGGATTCGAGGTTTGGCGCATTGAACACCATGGCATTCTTGCGGGCCCGGCGGCCCTTGACCGCGCCGGGCCAGGGGCCTGTGCTGGCAGCCCCCCGTACAGGTGGTCCCCGTGCCGCCAGCCCCCGTGCCGCCAGCCCCCGTACTTGCGGCCCCCGTACCTGCGGCCCCCGTGCAGGCGACGCCCGCGACGAGGGCGCACCATGACCTCTGCCGCCCCGCCCGCCTTGAGGCCGCCCCTGTTCATCCTGTGCACGATGCGGTCCTATTCCTCGCTGATCTGCACCATGCTGGGCCAGCACCCCGAACTTTATGGCCTGCCCGAGATCAACCTGTCGGTGGCCGATGACATCGGCGGGGTTCTGGCCTTCTACCAGCGCCGCGAACACGGGCTGCATGGGCTGGTGCGGGTGGTGGCGCAGTTGCAGAGCGGCGCGCAGACCGATGCCACCGTCGCCGAGGCCGCCGCCTGGATCGCCGCGCGCCGCGACTGGCCGACGGGGCAGATGCTGGGCTGGATCGAGGATCAGGTCGCCCCGCGCCGCATCGTCGACAAAAGCCCGGTCACGGTGCGCTCGGTCGCGATGATGCAGCGGCTGATCGCCATGGCCCCGGACGCGCAGTTCCTGCACATCACCCGCCAGCCCGCCGCGGTCTGCCGCTCGATCAACACCCTGCACGCCGCCCTGGACGCGCAGAACCAGACCAGCCTGCGCACCCGGGTCGATGCCGAACAGGTCTGGGCCTCTGGCAATGCCAACATCCTGGCCTTCAAGGAAACCCTGGCCCCCGGCGTCTGCCTGACCCTGCAGGGCGAGGCGTTTCTGACCGATTTCGCCACCTATGCCCCGCAGGTCTGCGACTGGCTGGGCATCGACGCGGGGGCGCAGGCGCTGACGGCGATGCTGAACCCGCAAGCCTCGGCCTATGCCTGCCCCGGCCCGCCGACGGCGGCTTATGGCAATGATCCGAACTTTCTGGAACATCCCGCCTTCACCCCGCGCCCCATCGCCCTTGAAGATGTCGAGGACGGGGTGGACGGCCTGCCCTTCAAACCCGCCACCCGCAAACTGGCCCGCCTTTTGGGATATGCCTGATGCCAGAGCTTCGTTTTGTGATGCCAGATCTTCTTAGGATGCCAGATCTTCTTAGGATTCCAGACCGTCGTCTTGCGGACCCCTGCCATGATTGATCCCGCCACGCTGCTGCCGATCGGCACCATGGGCATCGGCAATCCGCGCAGCCGGGTGGCGCATTCCTGCGCGCTGTTTCAGGGCCATCTCTATCTGGGCGTGACCCATCCCAATGGCGAGGGGCCGCAGGACGCCGCGCGCATCCTGCGCCATGACTTTGCCAGCGGGCAATGGACCGAGATGCACCGCTCGCCATTGCGCGCGGCCGATGAGCGCGCCTTTGCCGCCGACATCCTGCGGGTGGGCGGCGGGCGGCGCGAGGTGTCCGAGATGGGCGTGCCGCGCGAACGCGGCTTTCGCGGCATGTGCGTGTTTCAGGGCAAATCCGATGCGGCCCCGGCACTTTACGCCTCGACGATCTCGAACTGGGGCGGGCTGATCCTGCGTCTGGGGCCAGAGGCGGCGGACGGGGAGGCGGGTACGGCGGCAGGTACGGTGGCGGGCGGGAACGCGGGCGGGACGGGGGCCTTTCAGGTGGTGTCGCAGCCCGGTCTGGGCGATGATCGGCTGTTGTCGTTCCGCGCGCTGGTGCCGTTCAACGGCTGGCTGTTCACCACGCCGATCGGCGGCATCGAGGCGGGCAAACTGGACCGCAACGGCACCGTCGATGCCTCGGTCTTCGTCAGCGACGACCCGGCAAACGGGTTGCAGGACGGCGTCTGGCAGCGCGCCAGCCAGCCCGGCTTTGGCGATGCGCGCAACGGGGTGATCTTTCAGATGGCGGTGCTGGGGGATCATCTGTACGCCGGCACCGGCAATTACACCCGCGGCTTCGAGATCTGGCGCACCAAGGCGCAAGGTCCGCCGCCCTTTGCCTGGGAAAAGGTTCTGGACCGCGGCGCGGGGCGCTATTCGCACAACGCCTCGGTCGCCTCGATGGTGGCCTTCAAGGGCGCCTTGTACATCGGCACCGGCCTGCCGGGCCTGGGCCGCGACCGCGCCCATGACATCGGCCCGGCGGCGGCCGAACTGATCCGGCTGTGGCCCGATGGAAGCTTTGATCTGGTGGTGGGCGAGCCGCGCTTTTCCGCAAGCGGCCTGCAGGCCCCCCTGTCGGCGATGATGCCGGGCTTTGACGACGCCGCCAATTCGGTGATCTGGCGGCAATGCGTCTACAACGGCACGCTCTATGTGGCGACCCACCATTGGGGCATCTACAACTTCTTGATGGGGCAAGACCCCGAGCCGCGCGGCGGCTTTCACATCTGGGCCTCCACCGACGGCGAGACCTTTACCCCCGTCACCACGAACGGCTTTGGCGATGCCTTTGCCGTCGGCATCCGCACCCTGGTGCCCACGCCGCAGGGTCTGGTCATGGGCACCGATGACCACGGCGTGCTGCGCGAACGCGCCGCGCGGCAGGGCGCCAAGGTCGATGTCCACGAAAAGGGCCTGGCGGTCTGGCTGGTGCAGGACCCCGCCCCCCATGGTGCCCCCGCCCTTGGCCCCTATGGCTGACCCCGCTCCCCCCGCTCATCCCCCCCCCAAGCCCCCTTTGAAAGGCCCCGACCATGACCGCCGATGATCCCAACAAACGCCTCGGCCGCCTGAAGGCCATGCAGGCCAAACACCAGGCCCGCGAGGCCGCCCCGGTGGCCGTCCCGGTGGCCGCCCCCGCCCGCGCCAAAGCCGCGCCCGCCAAAGCCGCCGCCGCCAAAACCGCCCCCGACAGCCCGCGCGCGGCCATGATCCAGAAACTGCGCCAGCACCTCGCCGGTGACGACGGAAAGATCGACCCCCAGAAGGCCAAGGCCTTTCTGATGTTCGTCAAGAAACAATCCGCCGACCCGCAAGCCCCGCGCCACGACATGGCCAAACGCATCGCCGAAATGATCAAGGCCCTGCCCCAGCAACAACGCCAAAAACTCCTCGCCGCCGCAGGAATGGGACAAAATACCCCAAAACCAGCCCCCAAACCAAAACCACAACAACCCGAAGACTGGTTCGACAGCCTCGTCGATAAACTCTGAAAAATGGGGGCGTCAGGCCTGCTTTTTCTTGAGGATCGAGCGCAGGCGGAAATCGCCGCCCTGCGTGCCCTGCCACAACTGTCGCCCCTGCCAGGCGGCAAAGATGGCGGCAGCGGCTTCGGCCACCTGACCGGGGCCCTTTTCGATGCGGGACTGCAGCGATGCCTCGACCGCCTGCCGGAATTGGCCGGCCCTTGCCGACAATTCATGGCTTTGCGACGCGATCAGCAGGGCGGCAAGGGAAGGGGCCGAAAGTTCGTCGCCCAGGGCCTTCAGAAACGCCACCGCGTTGTGGCCATTGGGCAGAATTGCCACCTCGCAGCGCTGAAAGGCTGCCATGGCGCGCGTCCAGCCATGGGCGATGGTGGCGCCATACAGCGCCTCACGCGAGACGAAGCGCTGCACCAGGGTGGCGGGGGCAAGGCCCGTTGCCTTGCCAACCATGCCAAATGACACGCCTTTGTCGCCGTCCCTGGCGAACAACGTCAAAGCGGCCTCCAGAACTTCGGTGTCGGAAATCTGCTTGTTTCTTGGCATGCTGCAACCCTAGCGCAAGTCTGGCAAAGGTGCAGCCCGTCATTCCGGCCCATCGGCGGTTTGCTGCCCGGTCGGGGCGCCTTCGGCCGGGCCTGCGGCCACGCTTTTCACCCCGGCGTGAGTTTTCAGCATGTTGCGCGCCTTCCAGCGCAGTCCAACTTCGGCCAGGATCGGCCATTGCCGGTAATGCACGGTAAAGATGTCGCGGCCCCGGTTGGGCAGGGGTTCGCCGCGCGCGCGGCCCCCCAGAATGAAATGCTGAACGTCGGGCAGCTTGTGCCACGCCAGGCCCGCTTTCTGGATGGCCAGCGGCAGGCTGATCTGGTCAAGGTAAGGGCGCTTGTGGGGAATGTCGGGATGCGCGTCAAGCCTGCGCGCCATGTCATACCAGACCTGGGGAAAGGTTTTCCCCTCGGCGTTTCGATGCAGTTCGGGAAAGGCGAACAGGCCCGACGAGAAATAGGGAATGCGCGGCTTGCCCTTTTTCTGCTTCATCAACCTGAAACGCTCCGGCGGAATTTCCATCTCCGCCGCGGCGTAGATCGTCGTCCAGACCGCCTGCTTGGCCCAGTTCATCGAGGCGGCGGGGGTCAGGCAGACATGGCCGGGCTTGATCAGGTTCTCCACCTCGTTGGGCCGGATGCACAGGATGTCGCTGTCCATGAAACACGAATATTCGGTGTCGCGCGGCTGCAGGGTGGCAAGCAGCTTGTTGCCATGCGGATAGGGGGGGTCAAAGGCGCCGTCGGTGTCCATCGGGCGCAGGTCGCAGTCCATCCGGGCCAGGGCCGTGATCACATCGGGGGCCAGCAGGTCGAATTTGGCCGCCGGGCAATAGCCGACCAGCGCCACGGTCTGGCCGAATTGCTGGCGCAGCGAGGCGGCAAGATAGCAGGCGAGGATCTGATACTCGGGCGGTTCGACGATGAAATAGACGGTCAGGCGCGGCCCGGATGCGGAAATCGGGGTCATTCAACCGCCTCGTCGGGGTGCAACTCGCCTTTGGCGAGGGGCCGGAACCCACCGCCGCGCTTGTCGCCCTGTTCGGCGAGCATCGCGGCAATGTCCATCTTTTCGGGAAAATCGGGGCGAAAGCCCGGGGGAAGGTGACCGAGGGCTTTGAGGTGGGCGAAAAGGGCGGCGAAATCCAGCTCTCCGACCGACCGAAAGTCGGCGCGGGTGCTGTCGCCCGACACCCAATCGCAGCGGATGACGTTGATGACGTCGGGGGTGATGCCCAGAAAGCTGCGGTACTGCAGCAGGTAGTCGGCGACATTGGCCGAAGACCGGCGAAGGATCATCGCAACACGGGCGTCGCGGGGCAGGACATAGGCCGCCAGATGCAGCGCCGATCCATCCAGCGCCACCACCGTCCTTGCCGCCTTGTAGCGGGCGATCTGCACCTCGACCGGGTGGCGTTCGGGGTGAAAGATTTCAAATCCGGCGCGGACAAGGTTGTCTTCGATCACGGTCTCGCCCAGAATACCGCCCCGGTTGGCCGCCAGACGCGCCCGCGAGATATACAGCTTTTCCCCGCCCTCGGCCTTCGCAGCAGCCCCGAGACGGCTGCACATGAAGGCGCGATAGGCCGGACTGCCCGCATAGCGATCCAGCCAGCCAAAGCCCAGTTCCGGCACGATCAACTCTTCGACGCGCACCACCCCGGCGCGGCTTTGCACCGGCGTGTCGATGCCCAGTAGGTCAAAGATCGGGCGTTGCTGTTCGATGGCTTTCTGGGTGGCGGCATGGGCACCGCGATAGGGCAGGTACAGGATGCTGTCGGGCTTTTGGTCCAGATGGTCCAAAGCCCAGAGGCGGGCGGTGGATTCAACCAGAAAATGGCCGAAGTGGCCCCGGAAATGGCCCGCGAACAGGTGGCGGCCGGGCAGGTCGGTGATGGTCTCGGTTGGGCAAAGCTTCGGCTGCGGGGTGGATTTGCGCGCCCGGATCCAGGCGCGGGACAATTCGACATAGCTGCCGTCGGCTTTCAGAACGCCTGAGGCAAGCTTGGCGTCGCCCTCACGCTCGGGGATCAGCAGCG
>JANMJC010000377.1:0-10039 GCA_031371185.1 Paracoccaceae bacterium
TGATGGAAAGTTTTTCGCCGGCTGCGATACGGATCTGCTCTTTGACGATGTCGATGCCGCCGGTTGCCGGATCTTCGGGGATCTCGACCACCACGGCGCCGGATTCGCGCCAAGGCAGAATGTTGGAATGATGCTCGTAAGGTCCGTGCAGAACCACCGCGCCCGATCCGGCCCTGATGTTCAAAAGCCCCGCCACCCGGTTCAGGCACGATGTCGCCCCCGACCCCGAAAAGATCACATGCGAATCGGGACCCACCCCCAGAATACGGGCGATTTCCGACCGCGCACCTTCGCGAAGGGCCGTGGTCGCCGCCCCGCAATGCGAGGTTTCGGTATGGGTGTTGGCATAGGTCGGCAGGACATGGTCCAGCACGAAATCCTCGATCAACCGCAACCCGCGCCCCGAGGCGACATAGTCGGCATAAAGCATCGGCCGCGGGCCCTGCGACCCCGGCACCATGACCTTGTCGCCGATCAGGCCGGCCTGCAACCGTTCGGGCAGGCGCGGGCCGGCCAACAGGTCCTTGAAAGCATCGAAAGCGGGCATGGCAACCTCGATCAGAATTGGTTGGCGCATGATGAATGAAAATCCTGATGAAGTGTCACTAGAATTTGCACTTTACACGGAAAATTTGTGTCATATGATCGAAGGATGGCGGATAAATTCGATCAGACTGACTTGCGCATCCTGTCGGCGTTGCAGCGCGACGCCTCGGCGTCGCAGCGCGAGATCGCCGATCAGGTCGGCCTGTCGCAAAACGCCTGCTGGCGGCGGATCAAGCGGCTGCAAGAGGTGGGCGTTCTGACCGGCCAGCGCGCCGTTCTGGATCGGGCCCTTCTGGGGCTGGGGCTGGTTGTCTTCGCCATGGTCAAGACGCGCCACCATTCGGCCGACTGGCTGAAGGCCTTCCGCGCCCATGTCTCGACCATCCCCGAGGTGATCGACTTTTACCGCATCGGCGGCGAATACGACTATCTTCTGAAGGTCGTCGCGCGCGACATGGCTGATTATGACCGGGTCTATCAGCGCGTCATCGCCAAGGTCGAGTTGGAAACCGTCACCTCGTTCTTTGCGATGGAGGCGATTCTGGAGCAGCGGCCCCTGCCTTTGACCTAGGGGGCGCTGAAGAACGCCACTCCTTTGCCGTTTTCCGCCTTGTACGCACGGAACTGTTCCTTTCGCCCTCGCCCTGACCGGGGCCAGCGCCGAGGTCATGCCCCGCCCGACCCGCAGTCCAGCCGGTGCTCAAAGACCCCGGCCAGCGCCTGGAACAAGGTAGCGGTCGGGTTGCGGCGCCGTCGCTGCGGGCGGGGAAAAGCGGGGCTTTTGCGGTTCCGCCCGATACGGTCGGCTGCACGCTGTTCGTCGGGTCATTTTCCGGCAAACGCAGGACAGACGCCCTCATGCAAGCCCCCTTGCCCCGGTCTGATACCGTCAGCCCAGGGCGGGCCGGGTCTTTGGGCCGGTATACCAGCCGCCCAAGGCCGCTTCGTAGCCTGCCCCCGCGCGGAACACGTCGGCGTCGCTATAGCTGCGCCCGACGATCTGGATCCCGGTCGGCACGCCATTCGCCGCATGCCCCGAGGGCACCGCCAGAACCGGCAGACGCGACAGCATGTTGAAGGGCACGGTCATTGCCCAGCCCAAGGCGGGGTCAACCTCGACCCCATTGATCACCATGCTGTCGCGCGTGCTGTCATGTTCGGCCAGAGGGGCGGGGATGGCAAGGGTCGGACAGATCAGGATGTCATGGCCCGCCATCACCTCGCCGATGGGGGCGTAGGCCCGGGCGATCACCTCGAGCGCGCGCACATAATCGGTCGCGGTGGACTTGCGCCCGATCTCGGCGAAATCACGGACATAGGTCGTCATCTTGTCGGCATGTTCGTCCAGAAGCTCGCCGATGAAGGCGCCGAAGATATGGGCGAGGTAGGCCATGCCGGCCTTCAGGGTCTCGGGTCCCCAGCCGATCTTCACCTCGCTTACCTCTGCGCCCAGACTGCGGAACACCTCGACGGCGGCAAGGGTGTTGCGGACAACCTCGGGATCGACCTGAAAGAAACCAAGGTCCAGCGAATAGGCAATCTTCATGCCCTTCACCGGCTTGTGGTCCATCGGCAGGCGCAGTTTGGGGCGCAGGGCCACGATATCGGTGGCCGAAGGACCGCACATCACGTTCTGCAAGATCGCCGCGTCGCGCACGGTGCGCGCCATCGGGCCGGTGTGGCAGAAGAAATCCAGATTGAACGGCGCATCATCGGGATTGCGGCCATAGGGCGGCTTGTAGCCCACCACGCCGCAGGCCGAGGCCGGAATGCGGATCGAGCCGCCGATGTCGGACCCGGTTGCCAGGGGGGTCAGCCCCGAGGCCAGCGCCGCCCCCGCCCCGCCCGAGGACCCGCCCGGGGTATGGGCCGGGTTCCACGGATTGCGCGTCACCCCCCAGGCCAGCGACCAGCAGATGCCCGCCGCCGAAAACTCGGGCGTGGCGGTGCGGGCGTGAACGATGCCCCCCGCCGCCATGATGCGGGAATTGTTTTCCGAGGTGCGGGTTTCGATATTGCCCTTCAGGATCAGGCTGCCCGACGAGGTCGGCTTGCCCTTGATCGCATTCTCATCCTTGATCGCGACCGGCAGACCCTCCAGCGCGCGCGGCCGACCGCCCCTGGCATATCTGGCCTCGGCCTTGCGGGCGAGCGTCATGGCCTCGTCGAAATGGGTGTAGGTCAGGGCGTTGACCGGGTCCCGCGCCACCTCGGCCCGGGCGATCACCGCCTCCATCAACTCGACCGGCGACAGGGAGCGGTCCTTGAACCGGCCAAGCGCCTCGGTGGCGGACAGGTAGCACAGGTCAAGATCGGCGGGCATGGCGGCTCCTTCGCGTTTCGGGCAGGCTAGCAGCCGCCGCAGGCTCTGGCCAGCGCGGGGTGAAGGCCTTCCCGGAACCGGCCGCATTTCCTTTTCCGTTTCAACCTGCCCGCCCGTGGGGGGGGGGCGGTCGGGCATTGCGCGGGCGGGCTTCGCCCTTGTTCCTGGGGCAGCAAGGGCGGGCCGGGTCTGTCAAGAGTTACCCCGCCCCGTCAATCTACCCCTCTTTCACCGTCTCCATCGCCACATAGGTCGAGGTCGAGGTGACATGGGGCAGGGCGGAAATCTGTTCGCCCAGAACACGGCGATACGACTGGATATCGGCGGTACGCACTTTCAGCAGATAGTCGAAGCGGCTGGCGATCATGTGGCAGGATTCGATTTCCGGCACCAGGGTCACCGCGCGGTTGAAGGCCTGCAAGGCCGCCTCGCGGGTGTCGGCCAGCTTGACCTCGACAAAGGCGACATGGGCCAGCCCGATGCGCATCGGGTCCAGCACGGCGCGGTAGGCGACGATGAAACCGCCCTCTTCCAGCCGCTTGATGCGGGTCTGGGTGGGCGATTTCGACAGGCCGATGCGGCGCGCGACCTCGGCTGCCGAAAGCCGGCCCTCGACCTGCAAGAGACGCAGGATCGCGTGATCGAAACGGTCAAGAAGCGTATTGTCCATCTGGCTTGCCAATGCGACGAAATTCAGGCGGATCGCCTGCCGATCCGGGTATCTTAGGGTAAACGACCGGCAAACTCCACTGTATCATGGGCGTAATCAAACAGGAGTGCGCCCGATGATCCGTGACATGCAGACCGCCTGGGACCAGATCCAGCACGCCAGCCTTACCCAGGAGGCACCGCTGGTGCGGGCCCTGATCGACCAGGCGGCGATGGACACAGCACAGCGCGCGCGCATCACCGCCGCGGGCGCCGATCTGGTGTCGCGCATCCGCGCCAGCGTGAAGCCGGGGCTGATGGAGGTCTTCCTGGCCGAATATGGCCTGTCCACCGACGAGGGCATCGCGCTGATGTGTCTGGCAGAGGCGCTTTTGCGCGTGCCCGATGCCGAAACCATGGACGCGCTGATCGAAGACAAGATCGCGCCGTCCGACTGGGGGCGGCATCTGGGCAAGTCGGCCTCCAGCCTGGTCAACGCCTCGACCTGGGCGCTGATGTTGACCGGAAAGGTGCTGGACGACCGCGAGCCGGGCGTGGTCGGCCACCTGCGCGCCGCCGTCAAACGCCTTGGGGAACCGGTGATCCGCACCGCTGTCGGGCGCGCGATGAAAGAGATGGGGCGCAACTTCGTTCTGGGCGAAACCATCGATCTGGCGATGAAGCGGGCGCAGGACCTGGAAGGCAAGGGCTATACCTACAGCTATGACATGCTGGGCGAGGCCGCGCGCACCGAGGCCGACGCGCGGCGCTATCATCTGTCCTATTCGCAGGCGATCACCGCCATCGCGCGTGCCGCCACCCATGGCGACATCCGCTCCAACCCCGGGATTTCGGTGAAACTCTCTGCCCTGCATCCGCGCTACGAGGTGGCCAAACGCGACCGGGTGATGGTCGAACTGGTGCCGCGGGTGCGCGCGCTGGCGGGTTTGGCGCGGGCGGCGGGACTTGGCTTCAACATCGACGCCGAAGAGGCCGACCGGCTGGAACTGTCGCTGGAGGTGATCGAGGCGGTGCTACGGGACGAAAGCCTGCGCGGATGGGACGGGTTCGGCGTGGTGGTGCAGGCCTATGGACGGCGCGCGGGGGCGGTGATCGACTGGCTGTACGGGCTGTCGGTGAAACTGGACCGTCGCATCATGGTCCGGCTGGTCAAGGGCGCCTATTGGGATGCCGAGGTCAAGCGCGCGCAGGTTCTGGGGCTGCCGTCCTTTCCGGTTTTCACCCGCAAACAGTCCACCGATGTCAGCTATATCGCCCATGCGCGCCAGCTTCTGGGCATGACAGACCGGATCTATCCCCAGTTCGCCACGCACAACGCCCATACCGTGGCCGCGATTCTGGACATGGCGACCGACAAGACCGCGTTCGAATTCCAGCGCCTGCACGGCATGGGTGAACGGCTGCACGACATCGTGCTGACCGACAGCGCCACGCGCTGCCGCATCTATGCCCCGGTGGGCGCGCACCGCGACCTGTTGGCCTACCTCGTGCGCCGCCTGCTTGAAAACGGCGCGAACTCCAGCTTTGTCAACCAGATCGTCAATGCCGAGGTGCCGCCAGAACGGGTGGCCGCCTGCCCGCTGAACGCGATCGAGGGCATGACCGACACCGCCAATGGCGCCATCCCGTCGGGGGCAGGGCTGTTCGCGCCCCGGGCCAACTCGCGCGGGCGGGATCTGACCGACGCGGGCGATCTGGCCGAGATTGAAAGCGCCATGGCCCCGCATCAGGCCGCGCTCTTCGAGGCGAAGCCACTCATCGCGGGGCGTGTGCTGGGCGGTCCGGGCACGCCGGTCACCAACCCCGCCACCGGCGCGCCTGTGGGCCATGTCATCGCCGCCGCCCCCGGCGATATCGACAGCGCCCTGCGTCTGGCCGAACCCTGGGCCGCCCCGCCGGATGTGCGCGCCGCCATCCTGAACCGCGCCGCCGATCTGTACGAGGCGAACTTTGGCCCGATCTTCGCGCTGCTTGCGCGCGAGGCGGGCAAGACCCTGTCCGACGCCGTTTCCGAACTGCGCGAGGCGGTGGATTTCCTGCGCTACTACGCGGCTCAGGCCGACCAGCCCCACCCGGCGCGCGGGGTTTTCGCCTGCATCAGCCCGTGGAATTTTCCGCTGGCGATCTTCTCGGGCCAGATCGGCGCGGCCCTGGCGGCCGGCAATGCGGTGATTGCCAAGCCCGCCCCGCAAACGCCGCTGATCGCCCATCTTGCCGTGACCCTGCTGCACCGCGTCGGGGTGCCCGCGACCGCCCTGCAACTGTTGCCCGGCGACGGCGCGGTCGGCGCAGCCCTGACGCGCGATGCCCGCATCAAGGGTGTGGCCTTTACCGGATCAACCGCGACGGCGCTGGCCATCCGCCGCGCCATGGCCTAAACCCTTGACCCGACCGCGCCGCTGATTGCCGAAACCGGCGGTCTGAATGCGATGATGGTCGACAGCACGGCCCTGCCCGAACAGGCCGTGCGCGACATTCTTGCCTCGGCCTTCCAGTCGGCGGGCCAGCGCTGTTCGGCCCTGCGCTGCCTGTATGTGCAAGAGGACATTGCCGAAACCGTCACCGAAATGCTGTTTGGCGCCATGGATGATCTGGCGATGGGCGACCCGTGGAGCCTTTCCACCGATGTGGGCCCGGTCATTGATGCGCAGGCGCAAAGGGCCATTGCCGACTACGTCGCACAGGCCCGCGCCGAGGGTCGGGTGATGAAGGAAATGACCGCCCCGAAAGCCGGCATCTTTGTCGCCCCCACGGTCATCCGCGTGACAGGCATCGCCCAGATGGAGCGCGAGGTCTTTGGCCCCGTGCTGCACATCGCCACCTTCAAGGCCGGGGCGCATGGTCGCGTCGTGCAAGAGGTCAACGCCACCGGCTATGGCCTGACCTTTGGGCTGCACACCCGCATCGACGACCGCGTGCAATCGGTGGTCAGCGCCCTTCAGGTCGGCAACACCTATGTCAACCGCAACCAGATCGGCGCGGTCGTGGGCAGCCAACCCTTTGGCGGTGAGGGGCTTTCGGGCACCGGGCCCAAGGCGGGCGGGCCCGAGTATCTGGCACGCTTTACCCGAAACGCCGCCCCCTTGGATCCGGCCGCCGCGGGGGTCGCCACGCCCGAAGCCGAGGTTCAGGCCGCCCTGCGCCTTGACCGCGCCATGGTGCATCCCGCCACGCCCCGCGTCCTGCCCGGCCCGACCGGCGAAAGCAACCGGCTGACCGCCAGCCCGCGTGCGCCGCTGTTGTGCCTTGGTCCTTCGGCCGCTTCCGCCCTTGCCCAGGCCCAGGCCGTGCGCGCCCTTGGCGGCCAAGCGGTCGAGGCGCCGGGCCTTGATCCCCTTGCCCTGACGCGTCTGACCGGCTTTTCGGGCGCCCTGTTCTGGGGAGACGCCGATCAGGCCCGGGCCTGTGCCCGCGCCCTTGCAGCCCGATCCGGCCCGATCCTGCCCCTGATCGGCGACCGCCCCGATGCCGCACATGTGCTGCAAGAACGTCACGTCTGCATCGACACCACCGCGTCGGGCGGCAATGCCCAGCTTCTGGCCGAGGTCTCTGGTACCTGACGCGGTCATCGGCCGGGTCCCCGGTACCCCCCGGGACCGCGTGACCACGGGGCGTTTTGGCAAGCCCAAGCGGCCCGCGGCCCGCATCGCCCGGGCATTCAAGGGTCGCGCGCGGTGGCTTGACCAATGTCGCGCGATCGGAAACTCTGGCCCCCATGTTCCCGATCCGCGACCATAACCCTTCGGGCCGCCGCCCCTATGTCACCCTGACCCTGATCGCGGTCAATCTTGCGGTCTTCGCGGGGTATTGGTTCACCCTGACCTCGCAGACCGAGTTGAACTGGTTCTTCTTCACCTGGGGCCTCGTGCCCGAAAACCTGATGCGCGGTCAGGCCCTGCCGACGCTGGTGACCTCGATGTTCCTGCACGGCGGCTGGATGCATCTTTTGGGCAACATGTGGTTCCTGTGGCTTTTTGGCGACAATCTGGAAGACGAGATGGGGCACGGAAAATTCCTGACCTTCTACCTTCTGGGCGGTCTGGTGGCCGCCGCCGCGCAGATCGCCACCGACCCGACCTCGCCCTATCCGATGGTCGGGGCTTCGGGGGCGATTGCCGGGGTGATGGGGGGGTATCTGTTGCTGTTTCCCCGCGCCCGGATCGACGTGCTGTTCATCTTCATCATCTTCTTTCGCATTTTCCCGATCCCCGCCTGGATCGTCCTGGGAGTCTGGATCGGGATTCAGGTGCTGAACGGCGCAGGAACGCCGGGCAACGGCGACAATGTGGCCTATGCGGCCCATGTCGGGGGCTTTGTCGGCGGAGTCTTGTTGACGGTGCCCGCGCTGATCAAGCGTGGCGGTTGGGCCTTCTGGTCAGCGACCAAGGGCCATCCGCAAAACCCGGTGGCGGAATATCCCTTGTCCAAGACCGCGATCCCGAAGGTGCCACGGTCATGAGGCGCCGTTCCCCGGTTCCGCGTCATGATGGGACACTCGACAAGCGCGGCCCCGGCTGTGCAAGACCCCTGGCCCCCGACGCTGTCAAGGGCGCGGTTCCGGGCCCCTAAACGAGGGGGTCAGCGCGGCTGTCATTTCGGGGTCGACCCCGCGCGGTCGGGGCGCGGTGCCTTGGACTGAAGGGGCATGACCAGCCGCCAGACCGCCGCCCGGCCCAACGATTTTTCGACGAAAAATCAGGGCCCCGCCCATGGGGACCTTGAACTGCGCCTGATTTTTCGCCGAAAAATCGTTGGCGCGGGGTCAGGCGCGGATCACCTTGGCGAAGGCGTCAAAGATCTGGTCATTGGCGCACAGGACGGCCCCTTTGGCCAGAATGTCGTCGCCGTCGCGCACCGGGGCCACGATGCCGCCCGCTTCCTTGACGATCAGCAGGCCGGCGGCGATGTCCCAGGGCTGCAACTCGCGTTCCCAGTAGCCTTCATAGCGACCGGCCGCCACATAGGCCAGATCCAGCGAGGCCGCCCCCCATCGCCGAACGCCCGCACAGGCCGGCATCAGGCGGGCCAGGTCCTGCAAGGTCGCGGGCAAGGTCCGCTTGGCGCCGAAGGGCACGCCGGTGGCAAAGACCGCCTCGGACATCACGCGCCGACCGGAAACCCGGATCCGCCGGCTGTCGTTCAGCCAGGCGCCGGTGCCCTTTTCGGCCCAGAAGGTTTCGTCCTTGGCCGGGTCATGGACCACCGCCGACACGATCTCTCCCTTGTGTTCCAGCGCGATGGACACCGCCCAATGCGGCATGCCGTGCAGAAAATTCGTGGTGCCGTCCAGCGGGTCGACGATCCAGCGCCGTGTGGGGTCCTGTCCCGCCGTCTCGCCGGTTTCCTCGCCCAGCCAGCCATAGGTCGGGCGGCCCCCCAGCAGGTCTTCCTTGATCAGCCGCTCCGCCTCGCGGTCAGCGCGCGAGACGAAATCGCCGGGACCCTTGGTGGACACCTGCAGGTTTTCGACCTCGCGAAAGTCCTTGACCAGGCTTTTGCCGGCGCGACGCGCGGCTTTGATCATCAGGTTGAGGTTGGCACTGCCTTGCATGGGCTTGTCTCCGCGCGTTCAAGCCCGGTTCCCTACACGGGGTGGGCGGCGTTGAAAAGGGGGGCCGTCCGCCCCCCTTCGGGCTGACGCCCTGCCCCCCGCGGATATTTGGGTCAAAGTGAAGGGCGAAAGGATCAGCGCCGGGCGATTTCGGCGGCGAAAAAGGCTTCGGGGTCGTCCACCTCGACCAGGCGCTTTGCGGTGATCTTCCAGAACCGCGAGCCGACCGCGCGCACGAAGTGCCGGTCATGGCTGACCAGCAGGCAGGTGGCGCCCTGGGTCAGCAATTCGGCCTCAAGCGCCTCTTGCCCCTCGATGTCCAGATGGTTGGTCGGCTCGTCCAGGAGGTAGAAGTTCGGTGCCGACAGGCGCAAGAGCAACATGGCCAGCCGCGCCTTTTGCCCGCCCGAAAGCCGGACCAGGGGTTTGCCCTGCCAGTCCGATTTGATCCCCGCCCCGGCCAGAAGGTTGCGCGCCGTCGCATCGGCCTGGGTCTGGCGCGTGACCAGATCAAAGGGCGTGGCCTGGGCGGGCAAATGCGACAGCATCTGATCGGAATGGCCCAAGGCCAGGCTGGGCACCGCCTTGATGGCCCCATCGGCGCCCAGAATGGCGGCCAGAACCGCGTTGATAATCTGCGTCTTGCCGGCGCCATTCGCCCCCAACAAGACCACGCGGTCGCCCCTTTCGATCCATTTCTGCCCTGTCCGGAACAATTCTCGGCCGTCCGGCGCGGTGATGGTGGCCTCGTTCAGGGTCAGCAGGGCCTTGGCGTGGGTTCCCGAATTGGTCAGCCGGATCGCCCCCGCCGAGGCCTCCTTATGGGCCGGGCGGGCCGAAGCCTCGATCCTTGCGGCTCGGTCGGTGAGTTGTTTGGTCTTGGTGATCAGCAGGTCAGAGCCCGAGTTGATGCCGATGTTCTTCAACTTGGCGGCCTGACGACGCAACTG
>JANMJC010000398.1:0-5089 GCA_031371185.1 Paracoccaceae bacterium
GGCGCGAAGGGGTCGGGACTGGTGCTGCTCGGCGGCTATGTGGTCGATGCGCTCGGCATGGATCGCGACCGCGACTTCACGCCGATCTACCTCGAGCGCGCGGGCGACGGGCCTGCGATGGTGCAGGACGGCCGCGCCGCGGCGCTATGGGGCCTGCGCTGGCCGCGCGTGCCGCCTTACGGTGCCGCCGCGCGCAGACAGGCCGGGCGCGAGCGCATCCGGCTGTGATACTCTGCAAGGGCCCCGGTGGGCGCAGGGAAATTCGCGCTGATGCCCCAGGACAGGCAATGGCTGGCCAGAATGTCGGGCACCGAGAAATCGGCCCCCATCAGGCAGGGGCCGGAAAGCCGGTCTGCCAACCGCGACAGGCTGCGGGCATATTCCCATTGCAGCGAAGATTTGATCGCAGGCAGGCGCTGTTCCTCTGGCAGAACAAAGCTGTGGCGCGAGGCCGTCCACAGGATCGCGTCGAATTCATCCAGCAGAAAGTGGGTCAGGCTGTCTTGACGCGCGCGGGCGATGGTGCCCGCAGCAGCGGTGAACTGGCCATGCTTGTCGGTCAGATAGGTCAGGATGGCCGTGGAATCGGTGATCGCCTGATCGCCGTCGATCAGGACCGGCACCTTGCCGGTGACATTATGCTCCCGGGCCAGATCGGACCCCGGGGCCGCGGGCAGGTGAAGGTAGGGTTGCCCCAACTCTTCCAGCAGCCACAGCACGCGGAAGGTGCGGGTACGCTTTGCGCCGATGACGGTATACATCAGGGAACCTGCAGGTGCTGACCTGAACGCCCCGGCGCGGTTGGCCGATGTCGGGCAGGTCAAGATTTAGCCGCAGCGCGGGCAAAGGCAAACCAGAACTTCGGGCCAGGGGCGTGAAGCCGGGCCCTTGGGGTTGCCCCCCACCCCCATCCCCTTTCCACAAGGGGGACGGGACAAGTCTATCCGGAGGGGGGTCGCGCCGCGTGCTGTCGTCGCATGGACGGGGGGGGGACGTGGGCCGCGGACCTGCATCGGTTTGGTGCCGGACCTTGCGCGGACAACGCGGCGGGATCAGCGCTTCATCATGGCCAATCGGATCAGGGCACGTTCCATCACGGCCAGGGTCGGCGCGCGCGAGGCGGAGCGCAGGGTCAGATCGGTTTCGATCAACAATGCCAGCGCCTTTTCCAGCGACCTTGCCCCCCATTGGCTGGCCTGACGGGCCATCGCCTCTTTCTGGGCAAAACCGCCGCGCGCCCATTTCAGCGCGGCGGCAGGACCGGCGGGATCGCAGGCGGCCCGGTGCAGCGTCTTGAAATGGCCAAGCGCCCCGATACAGATGGCGACGGCGGCGCTGCCTTGCCCGGTGACGCGCTGAAGGATCGGACCCAGATCGGCCACCCGGCCTTCGGCCACGGCATTGATCAGGTCATCGACCTCGGCCTCGATCGTGGCGGGGGCCAGGGCCGCCACCTGATCCACCGTCAGGGGGGTGTCGTCGCCGTGCTTGAAAAGGGATATCTTTTCAAGTGTCTGGCGAAAATCCCCCGGATCAAGGCTGCGCGACAGGGCGGTGATTTCGGCGCTGGCCCTGGGGTCGATCCGGGTCAGACCGGCCTTGGCAAGTTCGGCCTCGATCTCGGCCTGTGTCGGGGGATCGTCGTAAAAGGCGACCGAAATACAGTCGGGGCGCTTGTCGAACAGGGTCTTGAGGGTGGACTTGCCGGTCAACAGCCCCGCCGCGACCACGATATTGGCATCGCCCGGCCGCCAGTCGCTCAGCGCGGCTTCGAGCATCGCGGTAACGCTGTCGGCGGCGTCTTCGACCAGAACGGCACGCGGGCCGGGAAAGAACCCGGTCTCGCGCATGGCATCCGACACCAGCGAGGGGACTTTGCGCAGATCGGCGGCGGAAATGCGGGTCAGACGCATCTCGCCCTCGCCCTGCGGGCCGATCAGTGCCAGGATCGCCTCTTGCCGCTTCATCGCCACGCGCATCGGATCGGCCCCCGACAGCAACAGCCCGGCGCGGCCCGCTTCGGGACGGGCAAGGTACTTCGTCGCGTCAGCCCCTTTCAGGATCATGGCTGGGGGCCAAGTCGGCAGGCGCGCCCCCCACCCCAGCCCTCCCCACGAGGGGGAGGGAGGTGCGCTGTGGCCAGATGGAGGTTTCGCGGCAGGGGGCGCGGGCGGCAGGCGCACCCCCCACCCCATCCCTCCCCACGAGGGGGAGGGAGGTGCCCTGCGACCGGTGTGAGGCTGCGTTGAAGATGGCGCAGGGCCATCGCGGTGGTCGGCGTTGCAAAGGCGCCTCCCCTTCCCCCCTTGTGCGGAGGGGAGGGGGGTGGGGGGCTGGCCGGATGGGCAGTTCGATCCGCTTTGGGTCCCGATAACCGCGTCATGGCATCCAGACCCCCGCACTTGCCAGCAGCCGCGCCACGATCTGATCGGCCAGAATGCGCATCAGGCGTTCCTGCGCGTCGTCTTCGGCTTCAAGCCCGGCGACGGTGGACCCGGTGGCCGACCACGAGGTAAAGCTTTCGACATGGCCCGAAGTCAGCACGGCCTTCGAGGTGGCATCGGTCAGGGAATAGTCGACAGCACCCACAAGGTTGTACCGGGTGATTTCACCGTCAACCGTCAGGCCGACGCCACGGGGGTTGGCGCTGATCTGATAGGCCAGATCAAAACGCGCGGCGGCGGGGCGGCCCAACTGCTCTTCCAGACGCTCGACCAGATCAAAGCCGTTCTTGTCGACGGGGTCCGCGACGCGGATCGTGCCTTGCAGGCCCGCAGCCCCGCCCCCCGGGCCATAGGCCGGCGTGAACCCGCAGGCGGCAAACGCCAGCGAAGCGATCAGGAAAAGGCGACGCCTGATGCGGTTCACGTTCATGCCCTGCATTCCCCCCTCTTAACCCGCATCCCCGCCCGGTCCAGGGGGGAAGGGTCCGGCATAAAGCCATGGCCCGTCAAACAACGACATTGATGATGCGCCCCGGCACGACGATGATCTTCCTCACCGGCTGGCCGGCCAGAAATTTCACCACATCTTCGTTCGCCAGCGCAATTTTTTCAATCTCGGATGCGGCCATGTCCCGGGGCACGTTGATTTCCGCCCGGCGCTTGCCGTTGATCTGGATCGGCAGGGTCACGCTGTCGTCCACCAGCAGTGCTGCGTCGGCCAGGGGCCAGGGGGCAGTGGCACACAGGCCGGCCCCGCCCTGATGGGTCCAGATCTCCTCGGCGAGGTGCGGCGTCATCGGAGACATCAACTTGACCAGCGTGCGGATCGCCTCTTTCATCGGCCCGGTCGAGGCATTGGCCCGTGAAAGCGTGTTGGTAAAGCCGTACAGCGCCGCGATGGCTTTGTTGAAGGCAAAGGTTTCGATGCCGCGCGTGACCTCGTGGATGGCCCGCGCGGTGGCGCGCGCCAGATCGTCGTCGCCCAGGCCCGCGTGGTCCGCCGGCATTTCGCCGATACGCGAACTCAGGGCCCAGACCCGCGACAGATGCTTGAACGTCGCCTCGGCGCCCGAGGCCGTCCATTCCACATCGCGTTCCGGCGGGCTGTCGGACATCACGAACCAGCGCGCGGTATCGGCCCCGAAGGCCCCGATGATGTTCATCGGATCGACGACGTTCTTCTTTGACTTCGACATCTTGGCCGAAGGGATCACATCAACCTTGGTTCCGTCCTTCAATGTGGCGCCGGTATCGCTGCGCAAGATCTCTTCGGGCAGGTGGTAGACCGGACGGCCGTTGTGGTCTGTCGTCTTGTAGATCTCGTGCGTCACCATGCCTTGGGTGAAGAGCGCGTTGAACGGCTCGATCGCCGAGGCGGGCAGATGGCCCGTGGCATTCATCGCGCGGGCAAAGAAGCGCGAATACAAGAGGTGCAGGATCGCGTGTTCGATGCCGCCGATGTATTGATCGACGTTCATCCAATAGGCCGCTTCGGCCAGATCGGTGGGCGTCTTGGCGTGCGGCGCGGTAAAGCGCGCGTAGTACCACGACGAATCCATGAAAGTGTCCATCGTGTCAGTCTCACGCCGGGCGGGTGCCCCGCATTTCGGGCACAAGCAGTTGCGCCAGGTCGGGTGGCGATCCAGCGGGTTGCCCGGAATGTCCAGCGTCACGTCATAGGGCAATTCTACCGGCAGGTTTTCCTTATTCTCGGGGACGATGCCGCAGGCGTCGCAATGCACCACCGGAATGGGGCAGCCCCAGTAGCGCTGGCGCGAGATGCCCCAGTCGCGCAGACGGTAGTTGGTCACCCCCTGCCCCACGCCATGCGCTTCGCAGGCCGTGATGGCGGCCGCAACAGCCTGTTCGCCGGTTTGCACCTCGGCCCCGGCAAAGCCGCGCAGATAGCGGACGGGTTCGGATTTCATCGGAACATAGGCCTCGGTCAACGCGGTTTCTTCACCGCCTTCGGCCACAAAGACCGGCAGGATCGGCAGCGCGTATCTTGTGGCAAATTCAAAATCGCGCTGGTCATGGGCCGGACAGCCGAAAATCGCGCCGGTGCCAAAGTCCATCAGCACGAAATTGGCGATGTAGACCGGCAAAGTCCATGAATTGTCAAAGGGATGCAGAACCCGCACCCCGGTGTCCAGCCCCAGCTTTTCGGCCGTTTCCATCGCTTCGGCGCTGGTGCCGCCACGACGGCATTCGGCCACAAAGGCCGCAATCGCCGGATCGTGACGCTCCAGATGCTTGGCCAGCGGATGGTCGGGCGAGATGGCGGCAAAGGACGCCCCCATCAGAGTGTCGGGCCTTGTGGTGTAAACCTCCAGCCGATCAAACCCGGCGGGCGCGTCATGGGTGGTAAAGGAAAACTGCAGGCCCCGCGATTTGCCAATCCAGTTGGCCTGCATCACCCGCACCTTTTCGGGCCAGTTGGTCAGCCTGTCCAGCGCCTCCAGCAACTCGCCCGAGTAATCCGAGATCCTGAAGAACCACTGCGTCAACTCGCGCCGTTCGACCAAGGCGTTCGACCGCCAGCCCCGCCCGTCGATGACCTGCTCGTTCGCGAGCACGGTCATGTCGACCGGGTCCCAGTTCACCACCGCCGCCTTGCGATAGACCAGCCCCGCCGCCATCATGTC
>JANMJC010000462.1:0-7236 GCA_031371185.1 Paracoccaceae bacterium
CTCCGGCGGTTTCCGCCCCCAAGACCCGCGCCAAACCCTGGCTGAACCCGTTTTCCCTTGGCGAAAAGGCCGCCGCCGCGCCGCCGCGTCTGGATCAGCCCTTCAGCCTGAAAGCCGCCCTGTCCGATCAACCGCTGACGATGGACGCCAAGACCCACGACCGCATGACCCGTGGCAAACTCGCCCCCGAGGCGCGGCTGGATTTGCACGGCATGACCCTGACCGAAGCGCATGACGCGCTGATCCACTTTCTGCTTTCCACCCGCGCCCGCGGCTTCCGGTTGGTGCTTGTCATCACCGGAAAGGGCAAAAGCGCGTCGGATCACGGCACGATGCCGCACCGCATCGGCGCTTTGCGCCATCAGTTGCCGCATTGGCTGCGCTTGCCGCCGCTTGCCCCGGTGGTTCAACAATTCACCGAGGCGCACTTGCGCCATGGCGGGTCGGGGGCCTACTACATCTATCTTCGCCGCAAGTAAGAGACCGCCATGACCGAAGCCGACACGGACGACGACAAGCCCCGCAAGGAAAAGCGCCCGCAAAAGGTTTACACCCTTGCCGTCGAGGTGGGCCGCAAGGCGGGCGACGATCTGCCGGACAAGGCCACCGGCGCCGGTCTGGTCTGCTATGCCTCGGGCGTGGACGAGGCGGAAGCCGTGCGCGAAACCGTGGCGATCCTGAAAGAGGCCGGCCTGAACCCGCTTGACGTGTCCGGCTACGGCACGCTGGAAGACCGCACCAAGGCGGGCGACGAAATTGATGCCGAAGAGCGCAAGCTGATGCAGATGGCGCTGGACCAGAATTCGGTGATCGTCGCGCAGATCACGCCGTTTTTCGACTGATCACGGCGGATTGCCCGCAGATTGCGTCAGGCCGAAACCCGCAGGCTTCCCGGGCCGATCAACGGCAACAGCGGATGCGCTTCGTAGTCCGCCAACACCCGGCGCGGCAATCCCCGCGCCCGCCCCGCGGCGGGGATCAACATTCCGACCCCATCGACCACCAGGATCACCGGACGCCCGAAATCCATCGTGATGCCCAGGGTCGAGGCCCGGCGGTTTTCCAGCATCGCCGCCCGCCCGTTCACCAGAACCGCCGCGCGCAGCAGAACCTCTTCGGCGTTGAACATGTACTCCACCGACACGCCGCCGACCATGATCAACTGATCCGACGACACGATCAGGTCGGTCGTGGCGCCAAAGAACGGGGTTCGCAGCAGGACCGGCGCATAAGACCCCCGGCTGGGAACCTCGATGCGCCCGATCCCGTGCAGCGGCACAAATCCGTCTTCCAGCACCTTCACCTCGTCGCCTGCCCGCAGGCTTTCGGCATAGACCGCGCCCCGCCGCGTCATCACCGGTGAATTGCGCCCCAGCCAGGCCCGGCGCGGCGGCAGCGCCTTGGCGGTTGACAGCCCGAACCACAGGACCGACCGGTGCCACACCGCCCCCACCCCCTGCGAGCACAGCCGGTCAAAGGCGTTCAGATCCATCGGCAATGCCCCGGTTCCCGACGAATCCAGCACCGCCGAGGTGCCTGGCAGTTCCAGCCGGATAAGCCAGATCCCGGCTTCGTCGGCATCGAAATGCAGCGACAACCGGGCCGTGCCCGCTGCTTGGGGCAGCGGCCCGTGCAAGGCGTGGCGGCGTTGCTGATTGTCCTGACGGTGCAGGATGACGATGCCGATGCGCGGATCATACAGAACCGAAAAGGTGCGCGCGGCCTCGCCGGTGGCGCGATAATCCAGAAGCACGGTGGGTTTGGACAGCGGAAGCTGAAACTCCAGCGCGAAAAGGCCCTGATCCAGGCTTGCTTCGGGGCCCTTGCGCCCGCGCCCCAGGGGCGTATCGGACAGGATCAGCCAATCCGGCACAGCGTATCTCCTGTTGGTGCCCGGCGGGGCCACCAGATGTTGACAGCAATCAGGAATAAACCCCAAGTCCTGCGATTGCAACGGCGCTGACGCCCGAAGGCGCCGATCGCGGGCTGCAGCCGGTTGTTGCGCTGCCCATCATTGGCTATCTGTGGCACGTCCCGGTATTTCAAAAGGCATCGCTGCACCATGACCGCCAAGATCGACCCCGTTCAACTGACCGCCGACCTGATCCGCTGTCCCTCGGTCACGCCCACTGAAGGCGGCGCTCTGGTTCTACTGGAGGTCTTGCTGGCCTCGGCCGGATTTTCCTGCACCCGCGTCGACCGCGCGGGCACTGCCAACCTGTTTGCCCGCTGGGGCAATCGTGGCGCCAACCGTAGCTTTGGCTTCAACGGCCATACCGATGTCGTCCCGGTGGGCGACCGCGCCGCCTGGACGCAAGATCCCTTTGGGGCCGCCATCATCGACGGCTGGATGTATGGCAGGGGCGCCACCGACATGAAATCGGGGGTCGCGGCCTTTGTGGCGGCCGCCGTGGATTTTGTCCGCGAAACCCCGCCCGACGGGGCGGTGATCCTGGCAATCACCGGGGACGAAGAGGGCGAGGCCACCGACGGCACCGTGGCCCTTCTGGACTGGATGGCGGTCAACGGCGAGACCATGACCCATTGCCTGGTGGGCGAACCCACGTCGCCCAACGATCTGGGCGACATGATGAAGGTCGGGCGTCGCGGCTCGCTGACCTGCTGGTTCACCGCCACGGGCGTGCAGGGCCATTCGGCCTATCCGCACCGCGCCCGCAATCCGATGACCGCCCTGGTCAACCTGCTGACCCGTCTGGAAGCGCAGCCGCTGGATCAGGGCAGCGCGCATTTCGATGCCTCGACACTGGCCATCACCACGATCGACTGCGGCAATCCGACCACGAATGTCATTCCCGCCAAGGGATCCGCCACGATCAACATCCGTTTCAACGACCTGCATACCGGGCAAAGCGTGACCGACTGGCTGCGCGGCCATGCTCAGGTCGTCAGCGCCGAAACCGGGGTTCAGATCGACCTGCGGCTGCAAATCTCGGGCGAAAGCTTTTTGACCCCGCCCGGCGCCTGGTCGGCCATGATCGCCCGCGCGGTTCACGCCGAAACCGGCCGCATGCCGGAACCGTCAACCTCAGGCGGCACCTCGGACGCCCGTTTTGTCAAGGATCATTGCCCGGTGGTCGAATTCGGTCTGGTCGGCAAGACCATGCATCAGGTCGATGAACGGGTCGAAGTGGCGCAGATCGGCCAGCTTAAGGCCATCTATTCCCGGCTCTTGCGCGATTATTTCGCATGAGCGTGACGATCGCCCAGACCGAAGACATCGCCACCTGCCGCCAGTTGCGGCGCGTGGTCTTCATCGAAGAACAGGGCGTGCCCGAGGCGGACGAGATCGACGATCACGACGACGACGCCTTTCACCTCTTGCTGACCGAGGACGGCAGCCCGCTGGGGTCCGCCCGGCTGCTGCTGGGGGATGGCTTTGTGAAAATCGGCCGGGTCTGCGTGCTGAAACAGGCGCGCGGCCGCGGCTTCGGTGCCGCTCTGATCCGGGCGGCGCTGGACGTGGCCCGGACGATTCCGGGCACGACCAAAGTCACCCTTGGCGCGCAGACCCGGGCGACCGAGTTCTATGCGGCGCTGGGTTTTGCCCCCGAAGGCCCGGAGTTCCTGGATGCCGGCATCCCGCATCAGGAAATGACGCTGCGGCTTTAGAGCGGTTCAAGTCTTTGTTGAAACATCAAGCATCAGAATTCGAACACTTTTGGTTTGAATTCTGATTCCGACAAGACTTGAACCGCTTTAGCGGGCATGTCGAAGCTGACAGGCGGCAGCACCCCGGAAATTCGGACGCCGAACAGGGGCGGCGCACCTCGGCAGCGGGGCGCTTCCCCTCCCCCCGGTGGGGAGGGGAGAGGGGCGGGGGGCTGCTACGGTCAGACCACCGCCATCAAGCGCAGCGCATCATAGATCGCGGCATGAATGTTGCGTGCCTCAACCGCATCGCCGATGCGGAACAGTTGGAACCCCTTTGGCCCGCCCGTCATCCCCTGAGCCCGCCCGTCGATCAGCGCGTCATAATCCACAGCGCCCAGGTTTTCAGACAGCGGCTTCAGCGCGAAATAAAGGTCGGAAATCGGCTGCGTCCCGTGGTTCACCACGACCTGATCGTAATGCGCCACGCGGTTCAGCTTCATGTAATCCGAATCCACCGTGGCCCTGATCCGGTTGCCCTCACGCTCCACCCCGGTCAGCCGGTAGGTGACGGTAAAAGTCACCGCCTTGTCCTGCAGGGCCCGCATATAGGGCACCAGATTCATCGCCATGACCTCGGGCGCAAAGGTTCGGTCCGGCGTCATCACCTCGACCGTCGCCCCCGCCTCGGCCAGCGCCTGCGCGGCCTGCATCGCCGTGTGATCGCCCGCGTCGTCATACAGCAGGACGTTGCTGCCCGGCTTGACGTCGCCCGACAGGATATCCCAGGCTGACACCGTCAGATCGTTGCCAAAGCGCAGGATGTCCTTTTCCGGCAGCCCCCCGGTCGCCACGATCACCACATCGGGCGACAGGGCCAGCACATCCGCCGTCTCGGCCCAGGTGTTGAACCGAAACTCGACCCCCCGCGCCGCGCATTGCGCCATGCGCCAGTCGATGATGCCGATCATCTCGGCGCGCCTCTTTGTCCGGGCAAGCAGACGCACCTGCCCTCCGGGCTTGTCGGCGGCATCAAGGACCGTCACCCGGTGGCCGCGCTCTGCCGCTACCCGGGCCGCTTCCAGCCCCGCCGGACCTGCGCCAACCACGACCACGCGCTTTTTCACTGCCGCCACCGCAATCGCATGCGGCATTGCCTCTTCGCGCCCGGTCGACGGGTTGTGAATGCACAGCGCCATCCCGCCCTGATAAATCCGGTCCAGACAATAGGTCGCGCCGACACAGGGTCGGATATCCTCTTCGCGCCCCTCGACGATCTTTCGCACGATATGCGGGTCGGCCATATGGGCGCGGGTCATGCCGACCATGTCCAACTGCCCCGTCGCAATGGCATGGCGCGCTGTTGCCACATCGGGAATGCGCGCGGCGTGAAAGGTGGGCATGCCGACTTCGGCCCGGATCCGGCCCGCGAAATCCAGATGCGGGGCCGAGGCCATGCCGTGGATCGGTATGACGTCGGTCATCGCGGCATCGGTAAAGATCCGCCCCCTGATGATGTTCAGAAAGTCGACCAGTCCGCTGTCGCGGAACATCTTGCCGATCGCGATCCCCTCTTCGGCCGAGATCCCGCCCGCCTCGTCCTCGTCCGCCGTATAGCGCACGCCCAGAAGGAACCGCTCGCCGACCCTTTTGCGACAGGCTTCCAGCACCTCCATGGTAAACCGCGCCCGGTTTTCCAGCGACCCGCCATAGGGGGCGGGCAGGGCGTTGGTGAAGGGCGACATGAACTGGTCCATCAGATGGCCGTAGCATTCAAACTCCACCCCATCCAATCCCGCCGCCTGCATCCGCTCGGCGGCATCGGCGTAATCGGTGATGATCCGGGCGATGTCCCAATCCTCGATCACCTTGGGAAAGGCCCGATGCGAGGGTTCGCGCGACGGGCCCGCCGCCACCACGGGCAGCCAGTCACCCTTGTCCCACCGCGTTCGACGCCCCAGATGCGTGAGCTGGATCATCACCGCTGCCCCGGCCTCGTGGCAGTCGTCGGCCAGCCGCTTCATCCACGGCACCACCTCGTCCTTGTAGGCGAGGATGTTGTTGAACACCGGCGGGCTGTCTTTTGACACCGCCGCCGATCCCGCCGTCATGGTCAGCGCCACGCCGGCCTTGGCCCGCTCCAGATGGTACAGCCGATAGCGATCCTTCGGCATCCCGTCCTCGGGGTAGGCCGGTTCGTGGCTGGTGGTCATGATCCGGTTGCGCAGGGTCAGGTGTTTAAGCTGGTAGGGGTGCAGCAGCGGATCTTTTGACATGGACGCGGTCCTTTGGCCGAGGGCGCCGGGGGTTTCACACCCCCGGACCCCCGTGGGAATATTTGGGGACAGATGAATGCAGGCTAGGCGGCGTTCGCCGGGTGGGCCTGTCTGATTGCGACATCAGGCGCCTGTGTTGTGATGCCAGCCCATGCGGGTGAACAGGGGGCCGTAAAGGGCGGCCAGGGCGCGCAGGGTGGGGCCGGAAGTGGTGCCCTGACGCTCCCACGCCTTGGTGGCGACCCCCAGGATGCGCGGAGCGACCAGGGCCTCCATCTGCCAGTCTTCGGTGACGATTTCGCCCCAGAAACAGCTTTGCACCCCGGCGATGCGGGGGGCGATATCTTCGGCACCCCTTGGGACCGGGTCCCAGTCTACCGTCTTTTCCAGCGAGACCGTGCCCGCCCAGGTCGCGCCCCAGTCGCCGGGGTCGGGTGTGTGGGCCATATCGAAATAGGCGTTCTGGGCCGGGCACATCACCACGTCATGCCCGCGCCGCGCCGCATCGACGCCCGGGCCCTGACCGGTCCAGGAAAACAGCAGCGCCCCATTGCCGATGCCGCCATTGGCGCCCTTGGCCGCCTCTTCCCAGGCGGCAGGTTTGATGCCGTTTTCCACGAGGGTCGCCGCCAGCCGCGCCATCATCCAGCCCTGAACGTCGTCGCTGGTGGTCAGACCTTCGGCCGCCTTCAGCGCGGCCACGGCGGGCGAGCCGGTCCAGGCCCCATGCGGCGCCTCATCGCAGCCCAGATGCAGCATTCCCATCGGGAACATGGCCGCCACCTCTTTCATAAGCGGCTCTAACAAGGCCCAGGTGGCCGGCATGGCCGGATTGACGATGTTGTCAAGGTAGCCCTGAACCGAGCGTTCTTCGCCATTGTCGCCGGGGTCGCGCAGGCCCGGAACCGCCTTGACCATGGCATAGCTGTGGGCGGGAATCTCGATCTCGGGCAGGACCTGAATCTGCAACGCCGCCGCACGGGCCAGTATGCGGGCCACATCGGCGCGCGAATAGGTGCCGCCTTGCCGGATGCCGCCGCCAAAGACGCCCGGAACCAGCTCTCCCTCGCCACGAAAGGCGGTCTTTTGCCAAAGCGCGGGCGCGGTTGAAACCTCCAGCCGGAAAGCCTCGTCATCGGCCAGATGCCAGTGAAACCGGTTCATCTTCAGCAGGGCCATCAGATCCAGCAGGCGCAGGACCGTTTCAACCGAAAAGAAATGCCGGGCGCAGTCCAGATGCTGGCCGCGATAGCCAAAGCGCGGCGCGTCGGTGATCGTCCCGCAGGGCAGGCGACCCCCGGTCGTTTCACGCAGGTTCAGCAAGGTGATCACGGCATTATGCAGCCCGGCT
>JANMJC010000487.1:0-3534 GCA_031371185.1 Paracoccaceae bacterium
GGCACGGCCGAGGCCCCGGCCCCCGACACCGCCAGCACCACGCCCGCCCCAGACGGGACCGTGACCGAACCCGCCGTCCCCGCAGCGGCGCAGGCTACCGCCGCCGACACGGCCCCCCAAACCCCCGCGCCCCCGATCACCATCACCGTGCAGCCGGGCTTCACCCTGTGGGCGATTGCCAAAGAGACCTTCGGCTCGGGCGTGATGTATGTGCAGGTGTTCGAGGCCAACAAGGACAAGATCAGGGACCCCGACCTGATCTATCCCGGACAGGTGTTTTCGCTGCCCGCCTCGCCCTGATGGGGGGGCCGAGAGGACTCGTTCCAGTTTCCTTCCGCTCGGATCCCGGGCAACCCCTCATAGGAAGCGCGCTGTGGCCGGGGCCATCGCCAAGATCACGCGCTGAAGGATCAGCCGATACCGCCGGGGCCCCCAAGACCCCGGCCAACGCCTGACCTGGCCCCCGGGGCAGACGATGGCCTGTGTCTGGTTGGCGGAACCGGTTTCGGGGCAGTGTGGACAGGGCGGCCGGGGACGAGCAGGGCTTTTCCTTGTCCGCAAGATTCAAGCGGGGTCAGGATTCCAGGCGAACTACCCCCTTGGTGGATCCCTGGCAGGTCTTGAAGCGGTTCAAGTCTTGCCGGAATCAGAATTCGAACCAAAAGTGTACGAATTCCGATAAGTGATGTTTCAACGAAGACTTGAACCGCTCTGAACGTCACGTTGACCCTCATCGCGCGGCGCGCAGCAGGCCAGAACCCCGGGGTCGTTGCGGCAGCAATCGACCATCAGGAAGGACACCAGCCCGCCCAAAGCGGGGGCGCGGATGGAATAGATCACGTTGCGCGCCACCTTCCGCGACCCGATCAGACCCGCGCCTTCCAGCGCCGCCAGATGAAACGACAGCCGCGAGGCCGAAAGGCCAAGCGCGGCCGCAATCTGGCCCGCCGCCATCCCCTCCTGACCCTGCCCGCCCTCTTGCCCTTGGCGAACGAGCAGCCTAATCAGGTCCAGCCGATCGGCATGGGCCAAGGCAGACAAGGCGTTCAAGGCTTGATCCCGGTCCATGCTTCAACTACTCATGAAATATTGAATTGTCCCAAGCGATAGCCTATTGCCCGCCCGGGATCAACCAGAGCCTGCCGAAGAGTATTCAAGGAAAGCCCGCCCCATGCGTCGTGTCACCACCACCGTCCTGTCGTCGGATGCGTCCACGGCCCCCGCCAACGGCTGGCAAACCATCCGCCGGGTGCTGCCCTATCTGTGGCCACCGGGGCAGGGATGGGTCAAGCGCCGGGTCGTGGGGGCGCTGGCGATGCTGGTCATCTCCAAGATCATCTCGGTCTCGACGCCGTTCCTGTACAAGCAGGCGGTCGATGTGCTGGCCAAGGACGCCACCAACCCCGCGACCTTCCTGATGCTGGGGGCGGTCGGGCTGACGGTGGCTTACGGTCTGGCACGGCTGGGGTCGGTGGTCTTCGGCGAATTGCGCGACGTGATCTTTATCCGCGTCGGCCAGCGCGCCCTGCGCCGTCTGGCGCTGGAGACCTTCCGCCACATCCACGCCCTTTCGATGCGCTATCACATCACGCGCAAGACCGGCGCGCTGAGCCGCGTCATCGAACGCGGGGTCAAGGGCGTCGATTTCCTGCTGCGCTTCATGCTTTTCTCCATCGGGCCGCTGATCCTGGAGCTGTCGATGGTTTCGGTCATCTTTGCCACGCTGTTCGGCTGGGAATACATGGCGGTGGTGGTGGTCACGATCGCCATCTACGTCCTGTATACCTTCCGCGTCACGGAATGGCGGGTGAAGCTGCGCCGCCAGATGAACGATCAGGACACCGACGCCAACCAGAAGGCCATCGACAGCCTGCTGAACTTTGAAACCGTCAAGTATTTCAACGCCGAGGAGCGCGAGGCCAGCAGGTATGACGGGGCGATGTCGCAGTATGAGACGGCGTCGGTCAAGTCGGGTCAGTCGCTGTCGTTCCTGAACTCGGGCCAGTCCTTCATCATCACGGTCGGGCTGGTGATCGTCATGGTCATGGCCTCTCTGGGGGTGCAGCGCGGCGCTTTGACGGTCGGCGATTTCGTGATGGTCAACGCCTACATGATCCAGATCACCATGCCGTTGAACTTCCTTGGCACGGTTTACCGCGAAATCCGGCAGGCGCTGGTCGACATGGGAGAGATGTTCGCCCTTCTGGGCCAGCCTTCGGAGGTCAACGACCGCGAGGGGGCCAAACCCTTGGCGGTGACCGGGGGCGAGGTGGTGTTCGACAACGTCGAGTTTGCCTATGAAGCCAACCGCGAGATCCTGAAAGGCGTGTCCTTTTCCCTGCCCGCAGGCCAGCGGCTGGCGCTGGTCGGCACCTCGGGGTCGGGGAAATCGACCATCGGGCGGCTGTTGTTCCGGTTTTACGACGTTTCGGCGGGGGCGATCCGCATCGACGGGCAGGACATCCGCGACGTCAGCCAAACCTCGTTGCACAGCCTGATCGGGGTGGTGCCGCAGGACACCGTCCTGTTCAACGACACGGTGCATTACAACATCGCCTATGGCCGCCCCGACGCGCCCGAGGGCGAGGTGATTGCCGCCGCGCGGGCCGCAAAGATTCACGATTTCATCCTGTCGCTGCCCGAAGGCTATGAAACCCGGGTGGGGGAACGCGGGCTGAAGCTGTCGGGCGGCGAAAAGCAGCGCGTCGGCATTGCGCGCACCCTGTTGAAGAACCCGCCCATCCTGATCCTGGACGAGGCGACCTCGGCGCTGGACAGTCAGACCGAGGCCGATATTCAGGAAAGCCTGCGCGACATGGGGGCGGGCCGCACCGTGATCACCATCGCGCACCGGCTTTCAACGATTGCCGACAGCGACCAGATTCTGGTGATGGAGGATGGCCGGGTGATCGAACGCGGCACCCATGATGCGCTGCTGGACGCAGGCGGCAAATACGCCGCGATGTGGGCGCGCCAACTGTCGGAAGACGAGGACGAGCCCGAAGACAAGGCCGCCTGACGGCATGGGCCGCCCCAAAGTGGGCGGCTTTTTTCATGGGAGTCCATGGATTGGTGCGGGAAAGCCGTTCAGCAAACAAACTTTTCTTCTGCCCGGGAACAAGGGCAATCGCCGAGAAAGGACCGCCCGCTCGGGCGGGCATTTTGTTGCGTTTCCGGCAGAATTTCGGGGGGAGGGGCTGAGCCATAAATCGCGCGGAAACTGCGGTTGCTTGCCCCCCCGGCGGTCGGGCATCGCCCTCTCGGAGTGCCGGTTGAAAGGACAAGATAGAGGGACTGCTCCGATCCCCCTTTACCCCGCCGTCAGGATGATATCGGCGGCCACCAGACCCGGCGCGTTCATCACCCGCGCCACCTCTTGCCCGTTCAACAGGACCGAAGCGACGAAGTCGGGCGCGCCAGTTTGCGTGACGGTCAGGGTCGGCAGAATTTCCACGCCAATGCCATCGAAGACCGGGGCATAGACAATCTCGATCTGATCGCCGCTGCCATAGTCGTGGATCAGGGCCGCGGGCA
>JANMJC010000527.1:0-4608 GCA_031371185.1 Paracoccaceae bacterium
GGCGCCTTGTGGGCAGCCCACAGGTCGGGGCGGCGTTCGGCGGTGATCTTTTCGGCCTGCGCCCGGCGCCATCTGGCAATCTCGGCATGGTTGCCCGAGGTCAGCACGGCGGGAATCTCGTGACCTTCCCAGACCTGCGGCCTTGTGAATTGCGGGTGTTCCAGCAGGCCGTCGGAAAAGCTTTCATCGATGGCCGAGGTGGCATTGCCAAGGACGCCGGGCAACAGCCGCACGGTCGCGTCAATCAGGGCCTGCGCCGCAATCTCTCCGCCGGTCAGCACGAAATCCCCCAGGGAGATCTCTTCGATCCGGTGATGGTCAAGCACGCGCTGATCGACGCCTTCGAACCTCCCGCAGAGCAGCGTCACGCCGTCGCAGGCCGCCAGTCGGCGCGCGGTGGCCTGATCAAACGGGCGGCCGCGCGGCGACAGGTAGATGACCGGCCAGCGCGCGCGGTCGGGCGGCGTGCCCGTTGCCGCCTGCTTAAGGGCGCTGTCCAGAACATCGGCGCGCAGAACCATGCCCGCCCCGCCCCCTGCCGGTGTGTCGTCGACCGCGCGATGCTTGCCGATCCCCAGCGGTCGCAGGTCGATCGGCTCCAGCCGCCACAGGCCTTGGTCCATGGCCTTTCCGGTCAGCGACAGCCCCAGCGTGCCGGGGAAGGCATCTGGGAACAGCGTGATGATCCGTGCCACCCAGGCGCCTTTCACCCTCCGCGGCTCTTCCATCAGGTCGCGCGGTTTCAGGCTGGCCTGTATCGACAGGCGGCCATGCGATTTCATCGGGGGGGTCGGGTCGGACATGGCGCGCTTTAGCGCATATCGGCGCCGGGGGGAACTGTCGCGCGACGCAAGGCGTCCTTGCGCCGTTTCAATTCCTGCGGCATCAGGCCCAGACGGTTCAGCGCGACGAACTGTGCCGACAGATCGGCCGGGGGGGCGGTGTTGCGCGGCGCTACCGGGCGCAACGATGCGCGCAGGTCGGCGGGCAGATCGGCCAGATCGAACAGCGCCTCGGCCGGGCCAAGACGGCGGTGCTGCACCGTTTCCAGCGCGGTCAGGGTAACGGGCCAAGGCGCGACAAGGGCCCGGGCCTTTGCCGCAACCGCGCCGTGATCGGCGGCCATCGGCAAGCGTGCCGCGAAATCGACAAAATCCAGCCGTTGCTGGCTGCCCTTGGCCTGTTGCCAATACAGCGAGCGCAACCAGGCATCCGCCCCGCGCGTTGTCAGCAGAAAGGAAAACGCGACCTGTCCGTCAAAGAACTGGCCGACCAGATCGACAAAGGCCGCAAGGATCGCCCCCAAGGCGTCAAAGGTGCGGACCGGACCGACCCCCGGCATGTGGCCGGCAAAGTCTTCGGAACTGATCATCAGGCCCTGATCGGGGTTCAACTCCATCCGGTCAAGCCAAGGCACCAGAGCGGCGCGGAACAGGCCCAGATCGGCGGGCTTGCGACCCAGGGAATAGGCGCGGGCGGCCTGGGTGACGGCGCGAAGGCCGGGGTTGTACAACAGCGTCTCGACCCGCCATAACGGCGCCAGAAGATCGCCATTTTCGCGCAGGCATTCCTGCAACGACGAGGTGCCGGTCTTGTGAAACCCGGCATGCAGCAGCACGCGGCGCACGGGCTCAGGGTTTGAAGGTGGCATCGGGTTTGGGATCGGTGGGCAGGGTTTGAATGGCCAGCCAGCGGCACAGGGGCACCGACACAAAGGACAGCGCCAGCGTCCACAGAGGCGAGAATTCGGGCAGGGCCTGCGTGACCCCGCCAATGCCGCGACCCACGGCAAAGCACAGGATCACCAGCAACACCTGAACCAGCGCCTGCCCCAAAAGCCGGACCACAAAGGGCCCGTTGAACCAGTCGTCCGGTTTGCGCGGAAAATGCGAGCGGCGGATCACGAACAGATACAGCAGGAAGATCGCCCAGAAAGCGCCGACCAGTTCCCAGCCAAAACCGGCAAGGCCCGCAAACAGGGGCCCTAGATACAAAAGCGCCGTCGCGGCGCGAAACAGGGTCATCTGCATGGATTTGGTCACTTCTGCTCTTTTTCCTCCACTTTGCCGCCGGACGGGCCGGGGCGTCAAAGGGTTTGGCGGTCGTCAGGATGGATTTTCGTCAGCTTATGCCCTTTTCGCCGCATTCCCGAGATCAAGTCGCGGGCCCTTCGGCGGGATCACCGGTCAGCCCTTGCGGCAGATCGACCACGATGCGCCGCAGCGCCAGATCGACCGTGGGCACGATGGCCAGGGTAAAGGGGATCAGCAGCGCGGATTTCAGCCCTGCCCCCGTCACCTCAAGAATATCACCCGCGCCGTGGTTCTGCACCGAGGCGACGCGGCCCAAGGCCACGCCTCCGGTGTCGCGCACCTCCAGCCCAATCAGATCGGCGTGGTAATACTCGTCGTCGTCCAGATGCGGCAGGCGGGCGCGGTCGGCATAAAGCTGGGTGCCCTTCAGCGCGTCGGCCTGTTCCTTGGTCGCAACACCCGTCAACCGCGCGCCCAGACCGCCCGCGACGGGGCGGGTCAGGGTGATCTTGTACGAGGTCTTGCCGTCTTCGGTGAACAGGGGGCCATAATCGGCCAGCGCGGTCGGTTCGGCGCAGAACGATTTCAACCGCACCTCACCCATGACGCCAAAGGCCCCTGCGATCGCCCCCACACATACCCGGTCGGTCATTTCAACGGCATTCCATGTTCAGGGCCGGACTTCGGGTTTCCCAGCCGGCGCGTTCCAGTTCAGGCTGATCCGTGTCCTGTTCGGGCCAGCCGACGCAAAGATAGCCGATCAGGCCCCAGGTGTCAGGTACGTCCAGATCGCGGCACAACTGGCCGGGATCAAGGATGGACACCCAGCCCAGACCCAGCCCCTCGCAGCGCAGCGCCAGCCAGAACAGGGTGATGGCGCCGACCACGGAATAATCCAGCATTTCCGGCATCGTCGCCTTGCCCAGACCGCTGCCCTTGACGGTGGCCCGGTCGCAGAACACCGCCAGATGCACCGGGGCCTGCGCCATGCCCGACAGTTTCAGCCCGGCATAGGCCGCAGCTTTGTCGCCGTCATAACCTGCCAGCGCCCGGGCGTTGGCGGTCAGGAAATTCTGTTGCGCGGCCGCACGGGCCTGCGCGCTGGTCACCTTGATCAGGCGCCAGGGTTCGGACAGGCCCACCGAGGGCGCAAGTCCAAAGGCGGCGAGGCAGCGGTTCAACACCGCCGCCTCGACCGGATCGGTGCGGAAGCGGCGCACATCGCGCCGCCACCGCATCAGTTCAAAGAACCCGTCGCGAAACGCCGGGTCACAGGGGCCGTGCAAGACCAACCGCGACTATTCGGCGGCGACTTCTGCCGATTTCGCGGCCTTCTTCTTGGCGCGCTCGGCCATCTGCTTGCCCGGAAGGGCCGACTTGGGGTTCGAACGGGCCTTCTTGGCCAGAACGCCGGCCGATTCCAGGAAACGCGCCACGCGGTCGGTCGGCTGAGCGCCGGTCGCCAGCAGTTCCTTGATGCGGTCGATGTTCATCACGACGCGCTTTTCGTCGTCCTTGGCCAGCATCGGGTCATAGACCCCCAGCTTTTCCAGGAAACGGCCGTCGCGCGGCATGCGGCTGTCGGACAGAACGATGGAATAATGCGGGCGCTTCTTGGAACCACCGCGCGACAGTCGGATTTTCGTAGCCATGTAAGTTTCTCCTTTTGATGGCGTAAACCGGGGTTTCCCGGCTATTTCTGCAGTTTCTCGTGATGCCTGATCACTTCACCGATGATGAAGCTCAGGAATTTCTTGGCGAATTCCGGGTCAAGGTTGGCGTCCCTTGCCAGGGTTTCCAGCCGTTCGATCTGGCGCGCTTCCCGCGCGGGGTCGGACGGCGGCAGCCCGTGGTCGGCCTTCAGGCGGCCCACCGACTGGGTGTGCTTGAACCGTTCGGCCAGGGTGAAAACCAGAATGGCGTCCAGCCGGTCGATCGATTCGCGGTGGTCTTTCAACAGATCCGCAGCGAAGGCGGGGGAGTTGGTCATTCGTGCCTCACTTTCGGCGCAAGCCGCCAGACTTCGGAACCCTCGACTTCGCCATCGCGCTCAGCCCCCAGACGACGGGCCAAAGCAACCGAGCGGGCGTTGCCGGGGGCGATATAGCTGACGAGATGGGGGATGTGCAGCACCTTCAACGCGTGATCGCGCGCGGCACGGGCGGCCTCTTCGGCCAATCCCTGCCCTTGGGCGCCCGCCCGGAACAGATAACCAAGCTCCGGCTCCAGGTCGCCCGGTTCGAAGCCCAGCAGGACGAAACCCAGAATGTCGGAGGTCGCCAATGCCTCGACCGTCCACAGCCCATGGCCGCGCAACAGCCACATCGACACCGAGGTGCAGAATTCGGCAAAGGCCTGATCGCGGGTGAAGGGTCCGCCCAGGTCTTCGGTGTTGGGGCCGCGCAGAACCTCGACCCAAGCGTCGAAATCGGACAGGCATGGCGCGCGCAGGCGTGTGCGCAGTGTTTGCTGAACCGGCAGGCGCGCCGACTGGGCGACGGCGAATTCGGCTGCGGGGCCGGCGATGGGGGTTTCATGCGGGGTCATGCGGGCACCGGGGCCGGGTGGGGATAGA
>JANMJC010000528.1:0-2942 GCA_031371185.1 Paracoccaceae bacterium
GGCCCGCGCGAATGGTGCCTGTTGCAGCGCGCGCCATTTGCGGGAAAGATCAGGCCTGTCGGGACAGGCTGCCGCGACGGAATTGCAAACCCCCGCATCAGGGTCCGCAGCCGCCGGCAGCGCAGGGACCGCTCGCCGCCCCTTTGGGGCCATGACAGGTCAAGGACGACAGGATGACGCTTCAGACCCGCAACCATATCGCCGGCCACTGGCAGGACGGAACCGCGACGATTGAAAACCGCAATCCCTCGGATGTCAGCGATGTGATCGGGCACCATGCCCAGGCCAGCGCCGGGCAGATCGACGAGGCCGTCGACGCCGCGCGCCGCGCCCAGGGCCTGTGGTGGGCCACGGGCATCCAGAAGCGGCACGATGTGCTGATGGCGATCGGCACCGAGTTGATCGCGCGGGCGGGCGAGATCGGCACGCTTCTGGCCCGCGAAGAGGGCAAGACCCTGGCCGAGGCCCGGGGAGAGGTCCTGCGCGCCGGGCAATTCTTCACCTACTACGCCGCCGAGGCGCTGCGCCTGATCGGCGATCACGCCCAAAGCGTTCGTCCGGGGATCGAGATCGACGTGCGGCGCGAACCGGTGGGCGTGGTCGCCATCGTCAGCCCGTGGAATTTCCCCCTGGCCACGCCCGCCTGGAAAATCGCCCCCGCGCTGGCTTTTGGCAATGCGGTGGTATGGAAGCCCGCCAACCTGACCCCCGCCTCGGCGGTGGCCCTGACCGAGATCATCACCCGGCAGGACATTCCGGCGGGGCTGTTCAATCTGGTGGCGGGGCCGGGGCGCGAGGTGGGCCAGAGGCTGGTGGAGCATCGCGGCATCGACGCCATCAGCTTTACCGGATCGGTCGCGGTGGGGCGCGGCATCGCGGCGGCGGCGGTGGCCAACATGACCAAGGTCCAGATGGAGATGGGGTCGAAGAACCCGATGCTGATCCTGGACGACGCCGATCTTGACCTTGCCGTGACCCATGCGGCAAATGCGGCCTTTGGCGGTACGGGTCAGAAATGCACGGCGGCCTCGCGGCTGATCGTGCATGAGGCGGTGCATGATGAATTCGTGGACAGGCTGGTGCGGGCGGCGCAGGCGTTCAAGGTGGGTCATGCCTTGGAAGAGGGCGTGCAGATCGGCCCGGTGGTCAGCGCCGGGCAATTGGCGCAGAACCTTGATTATGTGGCTGTCGGGCGCGCCGAGGGGGCCGAACTCTTGTGCGGCGGCACAAGGCTTGACCGCACGACATCGGGCTATTTCATGGCCCCCGCCGTCTTTGCGGGCACCCGCAACGACATGCGCGTCAACCGCGAAGAGATGTTCGCGCCGATCACCTGCGTCATCAAGGTCGGCAGCTATGCCGAGGCGCTGGCCACGGCCAATGACAGCGAATTCGGGCTGACGGCGGGCATCATGACGCGCAGCCTTGCCCGCGCCAGCCACTTTCGCAGCAACATGCGGGCGGGCTGCGTGATGGTGAACCTGCCGACGGCGGGCACCGACTATCACGTTCCCTTTGGCGGGCGCGGCGCGTCAAGTTTCGGGCCGCGCGAACAGGGGTCCTACGCGGCGGAATTCTATACCTCTGTCAAGACCGCCTATGTCGCGGCGGGGGTGCCGGAATGAGCCTGCGGATCGACGGGCTGCAATATGCCAACTGGTCGGAAAAGATCTTTGCCCAGATGCGGCAGGGCGGGGTCGATGCGGTGCATGTGACCCTGACCTACCACGAGAGCTTTCGCGAAACCGTGCTGAACATCGAGGCCTGGAACCGCCGGTTCGAACGCCATCCCGACCTGATCTTTCACGGGCGGACGGCGGCGGATGTGGCCCTTGCCCGGCAAACCGGCCGGACCGCGATCTTTTTCGGCGCGCAGAACCCCAGTTGCATCGAAGATGACATCGGGTTGGTCGAGGTGCTGCACACGCTTGGCCTGCGCTTCATGCAACTGACTTACAACAACCAGTCGCTGCTGGCGACCGGCTGCTACGAGGCCAGCGACACCGGGCTGACCCGCATGGGCCGCGCCGTGGTGACCGAGATGAACCGCGTCGGGCTGGTGGTGGACATGAGCCATTCCGCCGAACGCTCGACGCTTGAGGCCATCGAGCATTCGACACGGCCGATCGCGATCACCCATGCCAACCCGTCGCACTGGCACCCTGCCTTGCGCAACAAATCTGACAGGGTCCTGCGGGCCTTGGCGGAAAGCGGCGGCATTTTCGGCTTTTCGCTGTACCCCCATCATCTGAAGGGCGGTTCGGACTGCACCTTGGCCGACTATTGCCAGATGATCGCGCGCACAGCGGATCTGATGGGCATCGACGCCTTGGCCATAGGCTCGGACCAGTGTCAGGACCAGCCTGACACGGTGGTCGAATGGATGCGCAACGGGCGCTGGACCAAGGCGGTGGATTTCGGCGAAGGCTCGGCGCAGGCTCCGGGGTTTCCAGCCCAGCCTTCGTGGTTTCAGGACAACCGGGATTTCGGCGCGCTGGAACAGGGTCTGCGCGAGGTCGGCATGTCCGGGCCCGAGGTGGCCGCTGTCCTGGGCGGCAACTGGCTGAAATTCTTCGCGCGCAGCTTTTCGGCCCAGGTCCCCGCGACGGCGGCGGCTTTATGATGGCGCCCCCGCATCCGGATACGGCCGACATTCAGGCCCTGCGCCGCCCCGCCGACTTGGTGATGCGGCTGGCCCGCATGGGCAGCGCCCATCCCACCCGGCTGTCGTTTCTGCGTGTCCTGCTGCGCCGCCTGAAAACCGAAGGCTGGCGCTTTGACCGCCCGCTCTGGCAGATCGACGCCCGGGGTCTGGGACGCGCCGTTTATCGCGCCATCGGGCCGCAGCGCACTTACAGCCTTGTGGCCTTTGCCCACGACCTGCCCGACCATCTGCGGTCGGACCGGGTGATTGCGACCGCCTGGGATGCGACCTTTGCCCT
>JANMJC010000019.1:0-5196 GCA_031371185.1 Paracoccaceae bacterium
CCAGCCAGGCGAGACTTCGCACGCCGCAACCCAATCGGGCGCATCCAAAGGCAAGGTCGTCCTCTGGTGCAGCCGGGCCAGCATCGCGCTCACGGTGACTCAAAGGATCACCAGCTACGCGCCCGCCCCGCGCACCAGCGCGTCGATGCGCGCCAATGCCGTGGCATTGCGCGGCAGGGCCACCGGCACCGCCACCAACCCCGCCAGCACGCAGGCCCAGAACAGCCGCACAAAGTCGGCCTCGTTCGGCAGGACCAGAACAACGCG
The DNA here is from genome assembly GCA_031371185.1 of Paracoccaceae bacterium. Classification (GTDB taxonomy): domain Bacteria; phylum Pseudomonadota; class Alphaproteobacteria; order Rhodobacterales; family Rhodobacteraceae; genus CAIYZT01. The sequence goes on from JANMJC010000019.1 coordinate 268, forward strand.
GCCCCCCAGAGGCAACCTTTGCTGCAAGGCGGCGGCCAGCGCCGTGGCTTCGGCCTCGATCCGCTCGTAGGTCAGGACCTGTTCCGGCCCCTCGGCCCCCGGAAGTGCCACAAGCGCCGCCTTTCCGCGCAGGCGACGCGCCCGGTCGGCCAGCAGCGCCGGCAGGGTCTGGGGATCGCTCACGACAAGGCTCAGGCGGTGGCCATCTTGCCAAGCGCGCCGCGCAGATGGTCGGTCACGGCGCGGATCGTGTCATATTCGAACATGATCTTGGTATCCAGCTTGATGCCCAGCCAGCGGCCCAGATCGCTGGCAAAGGCGACGGTGGCCGCCGAATCCAGCCCGTATTGATCGAAGGGGCGGTTCAGATCGACGGCCGTGGGCGGCACGTCCAGAAGATCGGCCATATAGCTGGTGATCCAGGCCTCGACCGATTGCAGGTTCTCGACATTCAATGGCATCCGTACTTCCTTGTTTTTTCAATCAAAACTGTAAAAATCGCGCGGGATCGGCACGCGGGTCCGGTCACCAGCTTTCGCCCTCGACCGGGCCGGCGGCAGCGGCGGGATCGCGCAGTTTGGCCTCGATCATCGCGCGGGTCGGCTTGCGCACGTCCCAGACCCAGCCCAGGGCCTGAAAGGCGCTGATGAACCAGCCGCCGATGTCGATCTGCCACCAGAACAGCCCGAAATGCGCCGACGAGGGAAAGGCGTGGTGGTTGTTGTGCCAGGCTTCGCCCAGGTTGGGCACGGCCAGAAGGGCGTTGTTGGTGCTCATGTCGCGGGTGGCAAAGGGGCGCGCACCGAACAGATGCGCGGTTGACCCCGAGGTCCACATCGCGTGATGCACCAGAAACATCCGCACCATACCGCCCCACAAAAACCCGCCAAGGGCGCCCGACCACGACAGGGTGACGAGCCCGCCGATCACGGCAGGCAGCAAAAGCCCAAAGGCAACCCATTGGAAGTACAGCGCATTGACCCGCGCGATCGCCTTGTCGCGCATCAGGTCCTTGGCGAATTTGACGGTGTTGGTCATCTCGGAATCCAGCATCCAGCCCAGATGCGAATGCCACAACCCGCGCAGCCAGGACAGGGGCTTGCCGTCCATCACATAGGGAGAGTGCGGGTCGCCCTGCCCTTCGGAATACTGGTGGTGGCGGCGGTGGGTGGCGACCCAGTAGATCAGGTTACCCTGCGCGGCCATCGACCCCAGCCCCCCCAGCACCACCTTCAGCCAGGTCCTGGCCTTGTAGGACCGGTGCGAAAACAGGCGGTGAAAGCCGACCGTGACGCCCAGAATGGTGGCGACATACAGCACCAAAAGCAGCGAAAGATCGACCGCAGTCATCGGCCGCCAGTAAAGCGAGGCCAGCGCCACCGCGGTGAAAAGCGCCGGAATGATGATGGTGGCCGCCGCGATGCGGTGCTGGATCTTCTGGATCTCGGGATTGTCGACCACGATGTCAGGTGGCACCGGCCGCGCGACCGGGCGGCGCAGGTCTGACCGCAACCGGGTGTTGACGATGTCGTCCATCCCCTTGTCCCTTCCTCAGACCGCTTTGCGGCGGCGGGTTGCAATCATCTCGTCGGTCGGCTTTTGCAGGTCCCAGACCTGACCGATGGCCTTCAGTCCGCGCAGGACCCAGGCTCCGGGATCAAGCTGATACCACTCGATACCAAAAAAGGCCGAGGTCGGAAAGGCGTGGTGGTTGTTGTGCCAGCCCTCGCCCAGGGTCGGCAGGGCCCAGACCGCGTTGTTGACCGAGTGGTCGTCGGATTTGAACGGCTGGTTGCCGAAGATATGGGTCACGCTGTCGATGCCGTTGACGAAGTGATAGGTCAGGAACATCCGCACGCCCCCGCCCCACAGCATGCCGGTCAGCGCGCCATACCACGATTGCGACACCAGACCGCCGATCAGCGCGGGCAAGGCGATGCCCAGAAAGACCCAGAAAAAATACAGCTTGTTGGCCCAGGCGATCAGCGGGTCGCGGTACAGGTCCTTGGCGAACAGCAGGGCGTTGGTCATCTTGTGGCCAAAGCTCCACCCGATATGGGAATGCCAGAAGCCGGTGACGATATCCATGTCGCCCTCATCACGCACATAGGGCGAATGCACGTCGCCCGGCAGGTCGGTGAACTGGTGGTGGCGGCGGTGGTTGGACACCCAGTAGACCATCGATCCCTGCGCCGCCATCATCCCCGCCACCGCCAGCGTCACCCGCACCGCCTTGGTCGATTTGAACGACCGGTGCGAGAACAGGCGGTGATAGCCAAGCGTGATGCCCAGCATGGTGAAGATGTAGAAAATCGCGCCCAACCAAAGGTCGGTCGCGGTCACGCCGTTGCGGTACCACAGCCAAAGGGCTGCCACCGTGGCGGCCGTCGGCAGGATGATGATCAAGAGCGCATGGATGCGTTGCGGCAGCAAAAGCGCGCCCTGATCGACGGTGATATTCTCGGGCGGGGGCACATAGCGCGCCGGATCGGGGCCCGAAGTCTTGGAGATATGCTCTGCATTGCTCATGTCATTCGTCCTATATCTTTTGAAATCATAAACTTGTCGTGTCGGCCGCCGCAAAAGGCACCTTGCGCAGCGCCGGTCCATGTCGATCTTCACCCAGAATCGGCAAAGTTCCATCCAAATAAATCATCCGGGTCTGGTTGCGCTGCACTTTTCCCGAGGTGGTCTTGGGCAGGCCCCCCGGGGCGATCAGGGCCACGACCGCCAGATGCAGCCCGTGCCGGGCCGAAATCGCCGCCCGCAGCGCCCCGGCGATTTCGCTGACCGGCGGGTTGCGAAAGGCGTCGGATGTCACCTCATGCACCAGAACCAGGGTAGCGCGGTCGGCGCCTTCGACCATGAAGGCGGCCCCGCCTTCGGCGCGCAGCGCGGGGTGCGCGGCCATCGCGGTGGTTTCCAGGTCTTGCGGATAGTGGTTGCGGCCCTTGACGATGATCACGTCCTTGATCCGCCCCGAGATGAACACCTCGCCCGCCTGCACCAGCCCCAGATCGCCGGTGCGCATCCATCCCGCCCCGCGCCCTTCGAGGGGCAGCTCAAAGCTGCGCGCGGTGGCCTCGGGCTTTTGCCAGTATCCCGTCGCCATCGAAGGCCCGCGCACCCAGATCTCGCCCTCTTCCCCGTCCGTCAGGGGCCGCAGGGTGGCGGGATCGACGATGGCAATCTCGTGCGCGTCGTCGGTGGCGCCGTTCGATACCAGCACCCGGGCCTCACCGTCCGCCTGGGGTCGCGAGATCAGGGTTGGCGCCACCCCGGGCACCCCGCCCGAAATCATCAGGGTCGCCTCGGCCATGCCATAACAGGGATAGGCCGACGCCGCGCGAAAGCCGTAGGCCGCGAAGGCATCGGCAAAGCGCGCAAGGGTGGCGGGGCGCACCGGTTCGGACCCGTTGAACGCCACGCGCCACGACCGCAGGTCCAGCGCCGCCCGCTCCGCAACCGCAATCCGGTCCACGCAATAATCGTAGGCGAAATTCGGCGCGCCCGCCGTGGTCGCGCGGTAGGTGCCGATGGCGCGCAGCCAGCCCGCGGGATCCTCCAGAAAGGCGTCGGGCGGCATCATCACGCAGGGAAACCCGGCATAGACCGGCTGCAGCAACGACCCGATCAGCCCCATGTCGTGAAACATCGGCAGCCAGGACACCATGACGGTCGAACGGTCATGGCCAAAGCGCGTGGCGATCAGGCGCTGGTTGGCCATGATCGCGCCGTGGCGGATCATCACCCCCTTGGGCGCGCCGGTCGAGCCCGAGGTGTATTGCAGAAAGGCCAGATCCCCCGCGAGGACAGGGGGCGGGGCTTCGGGAGCTTCCGTCGCCTGCGCTCCCAGGGTTTCGGCGGTCATGACCTCGATCCGCCCGGCCAGGGTCTGGGTCAGCACCGCCTCGCGTTCGGGCGTGGTCAGAACCAGACCAGGCGCGGCATCCTGGGCAATCGCAAGGATGCGCTGTGCGGCGCCGCGCCGGTTCTGGGTGTGCGGCGCAGGCACGGCCACCGCCCCTGCCGCCAGCGCGCCAAAGAAGGCCAGCGCGAAATCGGGGCCCTGCGGATGCTGCAGCAAGACCCGCTGGCCCGCCAACCCGCGCCGCCGCAGGCCGGCGGCGATCCGGCAAGCACCCGCCGAAAGCTCGCCATAAGACAGCCTGGTCGCCTCGGCCCCGTCATGGTCCAGAAAGATCAGCGCCGGGCCGGACGGATCGGCCAGCGCCCGCGCCTGCAACAGGTCGGGCAAGGTGGCAAACAGAAGCGGGTCAGGGTCAGGGCCGCCGCCCGGGGCTCGCAGGGCCAGCGGGTCGATCCGGTGATCCCCTTGTTGCGAAACCGCATCCGTGGCGTTCATGAGCCGTCACTCCAACCCTGGACCTCAACCCGTCTTGCCAAATCACGACCGATGAAAAAGGTGATCCTACCTTGCCAAGGCTAGCCGCCACCGCTGATTCGGGCCAGCCAATTCAACCGGCCCCCGGCCAAGCCACCCGGCCAGGATACAACCCAAGGCTGATACAGCGGCGCCCGCTGCCCCGGATTGCGCCGCAAAATGGCGGGCGGGCCCGTTCATCGGCGCTTTTTGGTGCAGGTCCGGGGCAGAACCCGCCGGGCGGGCTTGTCCCGATCCTCTGCCTGTGGGAATCTCACGGCAGGACCGTTCCGGGCGCTTAAAGGTTTGACAAAGGCGTGTATGGACAGCAGGACGCTTGACGGACGGCATTGATCCGGCCAATTTTCGACATCGTGTTGATCCAATGATATTGTACGGCATCCAAGGGGCGCGGCCCCAAGGGATTTGCCCCAGAATGAATGGTTGTACCGACGTGAATGCCGTGTCCCCGTCCGTTTCGTGTGTTGTTGGATTGCCTGTTGGGTTGGGCCTTGGGTTGTGGGGGTCTTGTGCGCGGGCTGGGG
>JANMJC010000041.1:0-4887 GCA_031371185.1 Paracoccaceae bacterium
CAGGATTGCAGTCATTCCGCGACCATAACCGCAAAGGCGCCCCCAAGACCAGAGCGGCCGGGGGCGGGTCCGGGCTTTGCGGCCGCGATCCAGCCGACGGATCAGACCTCGTTGCCGCCCGACCCGTCCCCGGACCCCGCCCGGCCTTCCGACAGTTCGGCCTGCGCCACAACGATCAATTCATCCACCTTTGCCGCCACGCGCACCAGCCCATTGGCCGTCGCATAGTCTTTCAGATCGGCCAAAACCTCGAATACCCACGAATGTCCCATCGTACCCCTCACCACCATGCCCAAATCGTGCATAGCAAGTGGCGCACAAAGACTTAATATCCCAAGCTTTCAACAGAGATGCCGCATTGTTGCGGGATCGGGGACAATTAACCATGATTACTGCCGAAACCGGATCAATTCTGCCCTGAACCGGCGTCCAACGCCTCTTCGAAGGTCCGCAACCCGGTGCGGGGGGCCTGCACCAGAACCGCCATGTTGCCCGGCTTGTGCCGGTTGTTCATCATCAGCACATGGGCGGCAGGAATGTCGGCCCAGGCAAAGACCTCGGACATGCAGGGATCCAGCCGGCGCCCGACCATCAGCTTGTTGGCGGCCGCCGCCTGCTTCAGATGGGCAAAGTGGCTGCCCTGCAGGCGTTTCTGGTGCATCCACATGTAGCGCACGTCGAAGGTGCAGTTGAAGCCGGTGGTGCCGGCACAGATCACCACCATGCCGCCCTTCTTGCACACCAGCGACGAGACCGGAAAGGTCGCCTCGCCGGGGTGTTCAAAGACGATGTCCACATTCACGCCCTTGCCCGTGATGTCCCAGATTGCCTTGCCAAAGCGCCGGGCCTCGCGCAGCCAGTCGGCGTATTCCTGGCTGTTGACGGTCGGCAACTGGCCCCAGCATTTGAAATCATTGCGGTTTATGACGCCCTTGGCCCCCAGCCCCATGACGAAATCCCGTTTGGATTCGTCGCTGATCACGCCGATCGCATTGGCGCCCGCGGTGTTGATCAACTGGATCGCGTAAGACCCCAGCCCCCCCGACGCCCCCCAGACCAGCACATTCTGCCCCGGCTTCAGGTCATGCGGTTCGTGGCCGAACAGCATCCGGTAGGCGGTGGCCAGCGTCAGGGTGTAGCAGGCGGATTCCTCCCAGGTCAGATGGCGCGGGCGCGGCATCAGTTGCTGGGACTGCACGCGGGTGAATTGCGCAAAGGACCCGTCGGGCGTCTCGTAGCCCCAGATCCTTTGGCTGGGCGAAAACATCGGATCGCCGCCGTTGCAGTCTTCGTCGTCGCCGTCGTCCTGATTGCAGTGGATCACCACCTCGTCACCGACCTTCCAGCGTTTCACCTTGTCGCCCACCGCCCAGACGATGCCCGAAGCATCCGACCCGGCGATGTGAAAGGATTGCTTGTGGCCGTCAAACGGGCTTATCGGCACGCCAAGTGCCGCCCAGACCCCGTTGTAGTTGACCCCCGCCGCCATGACCAGAACCAGCACGTCCTGGCTGTCGATCTTCCAGGTGTCCACCACCTCGACCTGCATGGCGGTGTCGGGATCGCCGTGCCGTTCGCGCCGAATGGCCCAGGCATGCATGCGTGCCGGAACATGGCCCAGGGGCGGCATTTCGCCGACCGCGTAAAGGTCCTTCACCGGGGCGTCGTAGGGGGCAATTGCGGTTGCGGTGTCCAAGGCCATGAGGGGGCTCCTTTCCGAATGCCGCAACGCAGAATCGCGCCGGCTTTCGGAAAGGATTAGTTTTCGACGCGCAAGATTACAATAGTTCGTAGCGCGACTTTGTAATTTTATGTCTGCCGCGTTGCAGCGAAGGCCCTAGTAGATCGTGTAGGTCGAGGTGGTGCAGACGTCGATTCCCTGCTCGATCCCCACGGTGCCGTCGGCAAAGACAACCTTGAAGTCAAAGGTGCAATAGCCCGAGCCGTCTTCAAAGTTGATGCTGGCCGAGCCGCCCGACGGCAGGGTCGAGGCGCCAAGGATGTCTTCTTCCCAGGAATTGCTGCCCGAATTCGATCCGTAGAAATTGGTGATCGTCGATCCCGAGGCGTTAACGATGTTGACGCTTTTGTTGGACGATGAATAGGTGGTCGTCGTGGTGACACAGCCCGCAAGCGTCAGCCCAAGGGCGGCCATTCCAATGAAATTGCGAAACACTTCTTTCTCCCTGATATTTTCCGGGCAGCTGACCCGCCCTGACCGAACGCTAATTCGCCAACCCCCGGGTCACAAATTCTTTTTTGCTGTTCGCCGCTTCGGAAAGCCGCTGTTGCACGGGGGATGCATAAAACTTCAGCAGCGCCAGGGTTTGCGGGACCACGCTCAGATCCTGTGCAACCAGACCGCGCGCGATCAGCGGGGCCAGACCTTCGCGGATCGTCTGCTCGATCCCTTGTGGCGCCAGCTTCAGGACCGCCCGCCCGTCTGACAGGCGGCTCAGAATCGCCTGTACCGCAAGATCAAGGGCATCAAGCGATGCAGGCGACCCCTCCAGCAGGGCCGCGGCGACCAGAGGCACGGGCAGAACCGGAACCGCCCGTTCGATCTCGGCCATCAGATGGGCCGCCAGAACCTCGGTCGCGGCCCCGGGATTGTCCCCCAGATAGGCCCGCAACGAGATCGGAGGACCGAAACCGGCCGCCGCCGTACCAAAACCCTTGTAACGTCCGCGCAGTTTTCGCCACAGATTGCGCAGGGCAAAGCCCAGGATGCCCGACAGCGGCGCGCGGAACCGGCGCGTCCCCGACATGGCGGCATTGGTCAGGATGCGGTCTTCCAGCACGCGATCATAGGCCAGTCCCACGGGCACAAAGACCACGTCGCGCCCCTCAGGCGTGTAGGCTTCGGTGATGTAGCTGAGCAGGCCCAGCTTCGCCTCGCCCACCCCTCCGGTCAGACTCAGCCCGCCTTCGGGAAAGATCGCCTGTGTGGTGCCCTCGGCGGTGGCCATCTGCACATACCGCGCCAGAACCCGGCGATACAGCGTGTTGCGTGACCCGCGCCGGATGAAATAGGCCCCCATCGCCCGGATCAGACGGCTAAGGGGCCAGACCCGCGCCCATTCCCCCACCGCGTAAGAAATGGCCGCACGGCCCGACACCAGCCAGGTGACCAGAACGTAATCCATGTTCGAGCGATGGTTCATCACGAAAATCACCGTCGCCTTCGGGTCGATCTGCGACAACGCGGAATCGATCCTGCCGATGCGGACCCGATAGAACCCCCGCGCGATCCACTTGGCCAGCCGGATCGCCACGCCGAAATACAGCAGCGTCGAAAACCCCGGCACGATTTCGCGCGCATAGGTGCGGGCCTCTTCAAAGGCCACGGCCCCCGGCACGCCCGCCTCGGACGCATGTTCGGTCACCGCCGCCAACACCGCCGGATCATAGGTCAACCGCACGATCATGTCCTGCCGCCGCGCCAGTTTGAACAACTCGATCGGGCGATCCAGCCTGGCGTTGATCCGCGCCAGCGCTTTTTCCGCCCGGTGCCGGAAAAACCAGCGCACCGAGGGGAACAGGAAATGCGAGGCAAAGGTGACCCCGGCAAAGCCCAGGATCAACACCAGCGACCACAGAGGCAGTTCAACCGTGCGAAACATCACCGCAGGCTGTCAGGATTTGGCGCCTGGGTAAAGCGGTTCCGGGGGTTTGGACCGGCCCGCGCCGCGTCAGTTAAAGGCAAAGACCGCCGCAAGGATGGTGGCCAGGACCAGCAGCGTCACCGCTTTCATCAGAGCCGGGTGGCGTGCCGCTGCCGCCGCGTTGCCCGCCTGCGCCCAACGGGTGTTGAAGATGTTGAAGATGACCAGCGCGCACAGGATCACCACCAGCGTCAGTTTCAGGTGAAACCAGCCATTCTGCCCGGCAAACCCACCGTATTTCACCCAGATCAGCCCCAGCCCGCTCAGGACCAGCAAAACCAGCGCCATCCGGCCAAGCGCCGACAACTTCGCCAGAATCGGTCCGAAAACCGGGCGCTGCGCCGCATCCGCCTGGGCCATCATCCGGGCGACCAGCGGTGCGGCAAAGGTCGCGCAGCCCGCCAGCAACAACGACGACAGGTGCACCCACAGGATCAGCTTTGCGGTCAGTTCCATTCCACAGCCCTTTTCAAACGTCCGAAGTCGCCCGCATCATTGTCGAAATACCGAAGCCTGACCAGCGGCGAGTTTCGCCGCAGCGCAGCGATTGACATCGGTGCAATCTGTCGCATATGACTGCCTTGGCGAAATAAAATTACCCGTCCAACCCAAGAGGCCGCAGATTGCACCCGCAGAAGGACACTCCCTGGCTGTTCCGCACCTATGCGGGTCATTCCACCGCCGCCGCCTCGAATGCGCTGTACCGCACGAACCTTGCGATGGGTCAGACCGGCCTGTCGGTGGCCTTCGATCTGCCGACACAGACCGGCTATGACAGTGATCACACCCTTGCCCGGGGCGAGGTCGGCAAGGTAGGCGTGCCGGTCAACCATCTGGGCGACATGCGGGCCTTGTTCGCCGGTATCCCGCTGGACCAGATGAACACCTCGATGACGATCAACGCCACCGCACCCTGGCTTTTGGCGCTGTACATCGTGCTGGCCGAAGAACAGGGTACCGAGATCGCCGCCCTGCAAGGCACGGTACAGAACGACCTGATCAAGGAATATCTGTCGCGCGGCACCTATATCGCGCCGCCCGCGCCCAGCCTTCGGATGATCACCGATGTCGCGGCCTATACCCAAGTGCATCTGCCGAAATGGAACCCGATGAACGTGTGTTCCTATCACCTGCAAGAGGCGGGGGCCACGCCCGAGCAGGAACTGGCCTTTGCGCTTGCCACCGCCTGCGCGGTGCTGGACGACCTGCGGACCAAGGTTTC
>JANMJC010000256.1:0-4334 GCA_031371185.1 Paracoccaceae bacterium
TTTTTTCTTTTTGGTGTCCCCACTGGTTTGGGCTTTTTTCAATTTTGCTTTCCCCTTGCTTCTGGGGGGTGGGTGGGGGGGGGGGTCACTGGGCGTTCAACGCCCGCCGATCACCGCGATATAGTCCGATACCCAGCGGTAATACGGCACACATTCGCCTTGCGGGCAGGATGACACCGGGGTGGTCCAGAACCGCACCCGGTCAAACTGGTCCAGACCATTGGCGGTGCAGCCCGCGGCGGTCTGCATGCCGGAGCCGTCGGTACAAGCCGCAGGCACCACCGGGTTGCCGCCGAACCAGACCGCCAGATCGGACTGCAGGTTGGAGGACAGGGTATGTTCCATCCACTTGTAGGCGCAGTTCGGGTGGGCGGCATCGACATGCAGCATCGTGGTATCGGCCCAGCCGGTTGCCCCTTCCTGCGGAATGGTCGATTTGATCGGCAGCCCTTCAGAGGCCAGCAACCCGACCTGGAAAGGCCAGGATCCCGAGGCGACGACGCCTTCGTTCTTGAAGTCGTCCATCTGGATGAAGGCGTCGTGCCAGTAGCGGCCGACCAGGGTGCGCTGCACGCGCAACAGGTCAAGCGCGGCCTTGTACTGCTCTTCGTTCAACTCGTAGGGCGAGGTGATCTTCAACTCCGGCTTGTGGAACATCAGATCCTGCGCGGCATCGGCAATGTGGATCGGGCCGTCATAGGCCTGTACGCGGCCGGCGTTGGGCTTGCCGTCGGGCAGGTCCATGGCCTCGAACACCACGTTCCAGGAGGTTGGCGGTTCCTTGAACACTTCGGAGTTGTACATCAGCACATTGGGCCCCCACAGATAGGGCGTGCCGTAATGCACCCCGTCCACGGTATGCCAGCCGGCATCGCTCAGGCGCGGGTCAAGTTTGGACCAGGACGGGATCAGCGCGGTGTTGATCGGCTGTACCCGGCCCCCTGCGATCAGCCGCAAGGACGCATCGCCCGAAGCCGTGACCAGATCGAAGCCGCCCTCGTTCATCAGCGCCACCATCTCGTCACTGGTGTTGGCGGTTTTCACCGACACCTTGCAGCCGGTATCGGCCTCGAACTTGGTGACCCAGTCAAAGGTCTTGTCGGTTTCGCCGCGCTCGATATAGCCCGCCCAGGCGACGATGGAGACCTGACCCTCGCCCTCGCCCACCGCTGTCATTTCCGCCATGACCGGCGCCACGCCCAGCAAGAGGGCCAGCGCCGAGGTTCCCATCAGCTTAACTGTCTTCATGTCATTCTCCCTGTTGTGGGTCTGCCTTGGATGGCGACCCTTGTTTGCCACCTGACGGTAGCCGGGCGCGGCAGATTCGCAAGCGAAAATCAGCGGCGGTCCGGCATTGTTTTACCATTTGGTCAGACGCCGACCGCGTAACGCCCGGGAGGCCGCGCGTCAAGTCGCCTGCATGGCCGCGACAAGCGGATCACGTTCGGCAAGGGTCGCGGCGTGGTAAGCGTCCATCAGGTCGGGGGTGAAATGGAGCGCTTCGGCCAGAATGTTGACGGTGCCCAGAACCGACCCGTTCTTGATGATCGGAATGTTCAGGGCCGACCCCAGACCAAGCGAGGTGATCAGCCCATGGTCGAAAAACACCTTTTCGAACTCGGGCGGCGTGTTGGCGATAAAGCTGTTCAGCCCGGTGAAGACATGGTCATACCAGGCGTCGCGCGTCAGCGGCTTGATGCCCGAAACCGGGTATTCGACCGGATGCGAGGTATAGGCGCGGGCGCAGGCCGTACCGTCGGCATTGGTGACGGAGACGGTGAAAAGCCGACAGCCCAAAGCCGTGCAGGCACGGTGAACGCGGTCGTAGACGGGTGGGGTTGGCAAGGCGGACGGCAAGGCGGACGTCATGGCGGTCTCCTGTCGGGGCGGCCATAGGGCCACGGGCCTCTTGCCGGTGCAAGGGGGAAGTCTGGCGAAAAGGCGGTTCGGGCCCGGATCGCGCGCGGTCGATCAAGGCTCGCCCTGCCGGAAAAGGTCCAGCCGCGCCAACCACAGCCCCCCAAGCCCCTAAGCCCGGAACGCCCTAGGCGCGCCGCGCGATGGCGCGGATCAGGCCGGTCACAAGGTCGGACCGCGTGACCAGCCCGACCAGTTCATTGCCCGACAGCACGCCCAGCACCTGTGTCTTGCCATCCGCCATCTGACGGGTCAGGTCGGCCAGGGGCGTGTGCGGCGCGCAGGTGGGCGGGGAAGGATCGCACAGGTCGGTCGCCGTCAGAGCGGGGTCGGACACCCCGACAAGGGCAGATTGCGGGACGATCCCGCAGAAAGCGCCCGAGGCGTCGCGCACCGGCAGCGACTTGAACCCATGCTCGCGGAACAGGGCGGCGATCTGTGGCAGGGCGGTGTCGGGCAGCACGGTGGTCAGATCACGCGACATCAGGTCGGCCGCCGTCAAGGGCCCCTGCGACCGGACGGCGGCCTGAAGCTCGACCGCGGCGATCAGCAGGGCCAGATCGGCAACGCCAAGGGTGGTTTCCAGATGCAGCCGCTGCAAGACGTCCCCAAGCTCTTGTCCCGAGGGCAACTGCCGGTCCTGCGGCCGGGTGTCCGTGGTGCCGTAAGCGCCCCGGGCGGGCACGCCGGGTCGACGCAACGGATAGGTCCGGCCGGTGACACGGTGCCACAGCAGCCCGAAGGCAACCAGCAACACCGTCCCGGTCAGGGCCGGCGACAGGGCAAAGCTGAAGGGCGGCGCGGTTCCGGCGGGCACGGACAGCACCACAAACGCCGCGAGGGCCCCTGCGGGGGGATGAAGCGCGCGGGCCGACGAGGTCAGCACGATGGTGGCCAGAACCGCAAGAACCGTGGCCGGCAGGGGATGGGGCACCAGATGGGCCGAAGCCAGCCCGCACAGCGCCGCGACAAGGTTGCCCGCGATCGCGGGCCAGGGCTGCGACAGGGGGCTGGCGGGAACCGCGAAGATCAACACCGCCGAGGCGCCGAAGGGGGCGATCAGCAGCGGGTGGTCCAGAAAGGTGCCCATCCCGGCAAGGCTCCACAGCACCGCGCCGGTCGCCGCCATCCCAAGGGCGGCGCCAAGAGCCGCCGTCGCCACCTCGGACAGGTCGGGGCGCGAGGTGACAGGGCCGAAACGCCGCAGATAGTCAGCCAGCGGGGTCGTCATCCTGAATGCCCGGGGGTGGCGCGGCCGGTAGCATCGGCCACCGTCGACAGGCACCAGCCTTCGGGCAGGGCGGGGGCCACGGGGGGCTGCCCCTCGGCGCAGATCAATTGCAGGATGACCGGGTCCTTGGGGTCTTCGACCTCGGCCAGGGCGGACCACATCAGATGGAACCCTTCCAACAACAACCCCTCGGCGTAAAAGGCGATCTCTTCGGGATCAAGCCCCAGGTCCTCGGCGTCCTGAACCGTATAGGCACCCGCTTCCTGCCAGACCACTTTACCTTCCAGATCGGGATGGCGAAGCACAAGGCTGGCAAGCGGGCGAAGGTCGGCGGGCAGGTTCATGGGGCGGATGCTCTGGTCTGGGGCTTCAAGGGCGGAATCGCGTTGCATCAAGGCGGGACGGGGGTGTTCGGCGCGATCATGCCTGATCCTGCAGGAGGATTCGATGGAATACCGCGTGACGGCAACCAGAATTGATGCAGGCGGCCCGATTGCCCGGCCGAGCGACGGTGAGGGGCATGTGGGCACCGATCTGGCCGGGCGGCCCGATGCCTTCAACCCGGTGGAATTGACGCTGACAGCACTCGCCGCCTGCATGATCAAGGGGGTGGAGCGGGTGGCGCCGATGCTGGACTTTGCCTTTGACGCGGTCGAGATCGCGCTTGGGGCCGACCGGCAGGATGCGCCGCCCCGGATCACCCGGATCCGCGATGACATCCGCGTGACGACGAAGGAAAGCGACCGGCGGCTGAGCCTTCTGCATCGCAACGTCCTGAAATACGAAACGATTTCAGACACCTGTGCCGGGGCTGCCCCCTTGGAAGGGCGCATTGCCCGTGTCTGAAACCTTGCGCCGCGGTCCCGTACAGGTGGCGCGGCCTGACCGGTCGGGTGGCGGACCGGCATCTGTGATCGGGGGCGCGCCTTCGCGAATGAAGGCGGGCCGACCGCGTTGCGGCCCGCGGGGGCGAAGCCCGGGGCGAGGGGGGCAGCGGCGGCGGCGCCAACGAGGGGCCGTCGCAGGGCCTGCGGCCCCCGCCCCCGGGGTCGCCCGGGGCAATCGCCGGTTGCGCGGCGTCAGGGTGCAGGGCATGCGCTGGCCGCGCGTGCCGCCTTACGGTTCCTCCGCGCGCAGACAGGCCGGGCGCGAGCGCATCCGGCTGTGATACTCTGCAAGGGCCCCG
>JANMJC010000062.1:0-2190 GCA_031371185.1 Paracoccaceae bacterium
CGACCTGGCCGACGCAACCACCCTTGCCCACACCTCTGGCCCCGGATGCGCCGTTCCAACTGGTCAATGCGGAATCGCTTGGCCTGCTGACCTTCACGCGGGCCGGGGGTGCCTGGTACATCGACCGCAACGGCAAGCTGCGGCTGGCCCTGAACGACAAGCCCCGGATCGAATGGGACTATGCCACCGATACCCGACTTGGCCTGTTGATGGAGCCTGCCGCCACGAACCTGTGCCTGCAATCGCACAGCATCGGCGCAGGCGGGGCGGGCACCCCGTGGAACCAGATCCGGGCCACCCCGACGCTGAACGCGACGCTGGCCCCGGACGGGACCAACAACGCCACCAAATTGGTCGAGGATACAAGTGTCACGACGACCCACCAGTTGACCCAGAACATCACCTTGGCGGCAACAACAGCCGGTTGGTGGTCGGTCATGGTAAAGGCGGCAGAGCGGACGCGGATCAACCTGATTGTCGTGTCCCCCGGCATGACGACGCAGAGCTGCATTTTCAATGCCTCAACCGGGGCTGTCGTTTCTGGCACCGTCTTCGTGCGCAAACTTGCCGATGGCTGGTGGTCTGTGGACCTGCCGTTCACCACCGTCACCGGCGGCGTCAGCAATTTCTACCTGCGGATGGATAACGGCACGACCCAGACCTACACCGGCGATGGCACCTCCGGCATTTATGTCTATGCGGCACAGGTGGAAATGGGGGCCTATCCGACGTCCCGCATCATCACCTTGGGCAGCACGGTCACCCGGCCTGCCGATGCGGCCAGCTACACCTTCGTGGACGAATTGAACCCGGTGGAGTTCAGCCTCTATCTTGAAGCCCGCTGGAATGCGTCGAGTTCCTACGGCAACGACGCGCGGATCGCCGCCAAGATCAGCGACGGCAGCAACGCCAATGTCGCCGGATTCCTGAACAAGAACGGGCGGTCCGGGGTGCAGGTCCGCTCGGGCGGTGCCGATCAGGCATTGTTCAACGGCGCGACGGATAGTGCGGCCCTGACGCGCGCCGCCCTTGGCGTGAAGCTGAACCAGATCGCCCTGTCCATCGACGGGGCATCGGTGGCCACGGATGTCACCGCGACCCTGCCGGTCGGCCTGACCACGCTGGATTTGCCGGGGTTCGGCGGGCACATCAACGACCTGCGACTGTACCGCTCGCGTCTGTCCGATGCCCAATTGATGGCGCTGGCCGCATGACATTTCCCCCAGAAAAGGCCCCGACATGACCAGCCTCATCCGCCGCACCTTTGCCGAACTTCTGACCTTCAGCCGGGCCTCGACCGCGAGCTATTTCAATTCGCTCGGGCGCATGGTGACGGCCGCGATCGACGCGCCGCGCTTTGATTTCGACAGCCTGACCAAGGCCCCGCGCGGGCTGTTGATCGAGCCCGGCCGCACCAACCTGTTGCTGCGCAGTCAGGAACTTCAGACCTCACCCTGGGCCACGACCAATGCCAGCCGCACGGCCAATGCCGCGAACGCGCCTGACAACACCACGACCGCGACACTTCTGACGGAAAATGCGATCAACGCCCAGCATCTGGTCAGTCAGGCGCTGTCTCTGGCGGCCGCCACGGACCATGTCGTCGGGATCTTTGCCAAGGCGGCCGGGCGTTCGGTCATCCTGGGAACCGGGACCAACCCGGGGGCTGGTGCCGCCAGCACGCGCTTTGATCTGACCAACGGAACCATCCTGTCGGGCACTGGCTGGATCGTTCCCCTGAAGGCCAACTGGTTCTGGCTGGCGCGGCCCTTCACCACGGTGACCGGGGGGACCTGCACCGCAAACTGGTACCTCGATAACGGCACCACGACGACCTATCTCGGTGACGGCACCTCGGGGGCCTATCTGTGGGGCGCGCAGCTGGAGGAGGGGACCTTCCCCACCAGTTATATCCCGACCACGATCGCCGCCGTGGCCCGCGCCAACGAGACCTGCACCATGGCGCTGACAGATTTCTGGAATGCGTCCGAAGGCACGATCTTTGTCACGGCCGACTATGCGGCGTCATCGGCGCTGGATTCGGGCCTGCGCTTCGCGGTCCAACTTGACGACGGCACCCAGGACAACCGCATCTCGGTTCATAACCGGTCGGGCACCCGAAACGGCGCGATCATCGTGTCGGACACGGATACTTCCTGCGCCTTTGACGGCGGTGTCGCGGGGGCAGGG
>JANMJC010000076.1:0-3542 GCA_031371185.1 Paracoccaceae bacterium
CCGACGAGACCGGCCACAACGATCTGCTGTCCCGCATCAACGCTTTTATTGCCGAACACGACCAGTAACAGGAACCAGTCATGACCAAACTCACCGAAACCCAGACCATCATCCTGACCGCCGGTGCCCAGCGCCTTGACAATATCGCCCTGCCGCTGCCGAAGGGGCTGGCCGGTGCGGCGGCGAAGATGGCCGTCACCAAGATGATCGAACACGGCTGGCTGCAGGAGGTCGACGCCAACTTGCGGCGCGGCGAACCCCTCTGGCGCGAAACCGGCGATGGGTATGGGACCACGCTGGTGGTGACGGATGGCAGAGCCGTGCTGGCGTGAGAGAACTCGTGATGATAGTAGAGTCGGCCCTTCTCGAAGCTGCGATTGGTCCAAGTTCGGCCGGGCGACACCGGCAATGAGGATCGGCAAGTCACATCGGCAGAACCTTGGAGTTCATGGCTAAATCTGATAACAGTCGCCATAACTTCCTCAGACACAAGATCGGCAAGAAATGTTTGAGACACCCGGCAGGATCGAGCCTTGCTTTTTCGAGGAGCACATACCTGCCAGCCTGGCGGACCTGTCGGTCGAGATCCAGCGCGAAGCGGCGACCCTTGGTCAGGGTCTTCACCCGGATAGTGCGGCCGAGTTGGCGGATTTGGTCAGGGTGATGAACTGCTACTATTCGAACCTGATCGAGGGGCACAACACGCGCCCCCGCGACATCGAACGCGCCCTCGCCGGCGCCGAGCTGGAGGCAGAGACGCGCCCGCTTGCGCTGGAAGCCCGCGCCCATGTCATCGTCCAGCGGTCGATCGACAAGTTGCACCGGGAGGGCACGCTGCCCCGGCCAACTTCCGTCGCGTTCCTCACTTGGGTGCACAAGGCATTCTACGACGAGATGCCCGACGAGTTCCGGCGGATCGAACACCCGGACGGAACTTCGGAGCCGATCATTCCGGGCCGTATGCGGCAAGAAGGCGACAGCGAAGTTGCCGTCGGCCGCCATCTGCCCCCCTCCTCGGGTCAAGTCGCGGCCTTCATGGATCACTTCGACAAGCGATTTCAGATCGCAGCCCGCTCGGCGAGCGGACGGATCATCGCCATCGCCTCGGCGCACCACCGACTGAACTACATCCATCCGTTTCCCGACGGGAACGGGCGGGTCAGCCGCCTCATGTCACATGCGATGGCGCTCGAGGCCGGTATCGGAGGCCAGGGGTTATGGTCTGTCTCACGCGGGCTGGCGCGTGGATTGGCCGATCGGGGCGAATACAAGCGCATGATGGACATGGCCGACACCCCTCGTCGCGGGGATCGCGATGGGCGGGGCAATCTTTCCGAGGCAGCACTGAAGACATATTGCGAATGGTTCCTGAAGGTGACGCTGGATCAGATCACCTTCTCGGCGAAGCTCTTCGACCTCGGCGGTCTGGAAAAGCGCTACCGGCGTCTGGTCGAAGACACCATTGACGACAAACGTGCGCCCAATCTCATCTCGGCGGTCCTTAGGTATGGCGCGCTGGAACGCGGCGAAGCGCAAATCGTTCTCAAGACATCCGAGCGCACGGCACGCAACACGCTAAGCAAGCTGACCGCGGCGGGCTACCTGTCATCCGCCTCGCCGAAGACGCCCGTCCGGCTCGCATTTCCTCTCGACTACCGGGAGCGTCTGTTCCCGAATCTGTTCGCTGACGGGGCCCTGCCCGAATAACAATGCTGCTGACCGGAAGGCCACTCAGATCGCTGCGGTCTTTAGTGTACCGCGGGCCACATCCGATATCGCCCCTGTCCGGTCAGCACTCGGATTGGGCCCTGCGCTTCCACAAACAGGAAACAAGCCTTCCTCTATAGAAATAAGGGCTTGTCTGATTTGACAAGTGGCGGAGTCAATACGAATGGTGTCTGAAGTGCTCACTCACGAGCGCTTGGCGCCGGTCGTTGCAAATGGGCTATCCGATTACGTGGTCCCGAAGATCGGGCTGCGTCGAGTTGGTCGCCCAGTAAAGCGATGCCGGGTCAAACCGGTTTGCCGTTGTAACTGAATCGGAAAAACCGTCCGGGCAGCGTTCGGGAGATCTGTTCCTTGGTGTGCGATGAAGCCATGCGAGTCACGTTCCCTGCCCAAGAATTGCCAGGCAGAGCAACGAGTCTGTTTGTTGAGCGGGTAAACCAGTGCCTCAGCAGTTCGTCCGACATTTTCAACCGGCGACTACCATACGGGCAAGCTGATCACGTGCCGCGAAACGCCTCAAGCGCCTTGCCAGAATACATCACAGCTGGACCGCCGCCCATCTCGACGGCAACCTCCAACGCCTCGATCAGGTCAGCCTCTTCGGCGCCGTGGCGGCGGGCTCCGTCGACGTGATAGAGGATGCAGTCCTCGCAGCCCTTGGCCACAGCGATGGCGGTGGCGATCAGTTCCTTCTGCGCGGCCGTGAACCGGCCTGTGGCGGTGGCGGTCTTGGAGACCTTTACGAAGCCTTCCATCAGGCCGGGCGTGGCCTTGGCAAAGTTGCCCATGCGGCCCTTGGCTGCCTTGAGCTTGTCGGCGATGTCGGTCATGGGTCGGTCCTTTTCGTTCAGATCGAGGGAAGCGCGATATCGGGCACAATGCGGCTTTGCGCGATGTAGGGTGCAGTGTCGTGGCCCGTGAAAAGGCCGTGTTCGGTGACTAGGATGGTGGCCAATCCAGCCGCCTGACCGCCAAGAATGTCGGTGTGCAGCGTGTCGCCGATCATCGCGTAACGGCCCGGGCCCATGCCGGCGAGCGCGATATGGAACGCCTCGGGGTAAGGCTTGCCGAACAGGCGCGGGGCGATGCCGGTGCGGTCCTGCAGGTCATGCGCCCAGTATCCGGGCTCGATCGACAGCCCGCCTTCGCGCGGGGCGACAAGGTCGGGGTTGCCGATGACGACGGGGCGGGGATGGCGGGTCAGGTCGGCCACCAGCCGGTCCTGCAACGCGGGCGTCCAGCGGGCGGAGGACAGGAACAGTACGCCTTGCGCGTCCTCCCACGACCGGCCCGGCGCAAGCGCGTCGAACATCTGCAACCCACCCGCATCGGCAAAGTCATCCTCGGCGGTGGCGATGGCGCTCCAGGTCAGGCCGGGGGCCACATCATCCAGATGGGCAAAGGTCACGTCGCGGCTGGAAACGATCTCCTCGCGCCGCACGTCCAAATCCATGCGGCGATACTTCTGCAGCGCTGCGTCGCCGGTGTAGCTGGCGGCATTGGTCAGCACGCGGATGCGCTTGCCCATGCCGCGCAGCACTTCAAGGCAGGCTGCGGCGCCGGGAATGGCGGTTTCGCCCACGTTCAGCACGCCGAAGCTGTCGAACAGGAAGCCGTCGAACTCTGCCGCCACGTCCATGAGACCGCGCACCTGCCGCAGCGAGCCGCCTTGGCGTGCGGCCGGCAAGCGGCTGCGGATCGCCTCGTACCGCGCCCAGGCCGCCGACAGCGGCAGAGTGGGAATCGCCGTATCAACCGATGGCATCAACAACCTCCTTCAGCCGGGCAAACGGGTCGCGCAGCGCGGGGTAGAG
>JANMJC010000106.1:0-7840 GCA_031371185.1 Paracoccaceae bacterium
GTTTCGCAAAGTCTGGACCTGAGGTTTCGGTCTCCCACCGGCAAAGTCTTTCAGGTTGCGGGATTCTGGGACGAAGGGCGTCACTGGAAGGCGCGCTTCGCCCCCGACGAGATCGGACAATGGCACTGGTCGGCGCGGTCAAACGATCCCGGCATCGAGGGCCGCCTCGGCGAATTCAGCGTCAGCGCGGCCGCCGGTGAAAGCATCTGGCGCAGGCATGGTCCGCTGGCGATCCACCCGTCAGGCCGGGGATTTGCCCATGCCGACGGCACTCCGGTCTTCTGGCTTGCAGACACCGCCTGGGCGGCTCCGGCCCATGCGAGGATCACCGAATGGCAGGATTTTGTCGCACATCGCAGCCGTCAGGGCTTCAACGTCGTGCAGATCAACGCCCTGCCGCAGTGGGACGCCTCGGGACCAGCGCTGCGCCAGCCCTTTGGCGAAACCGATGGCAGGGTCGATCTGACCCGGCCCGATCCCGCCTATTTCAGGTTTCTCGACGACCTCGTACGAAGGGCCGCCGAGGCGGGGCTGGTGTCGGCCATCGTTGTCCTGTGGTTTGACAACACATCTTCCGACAACAGCGACTGGACGATAAGGATCCCCCGGCGAGGGCCTTTCACCCCAAGAACCGCGCAGCTTTTCGCCCGATATCTGACCGCACGCTACGAAGCCTATGGGGCTACCTGGCTGGTCAGCGGCGACAGCGGCTTTGCCGAACCCGAAGCGATGGCCGTGTACGACGCCGCTGCCGAAACCATCCAGCGCACCTCGGCCCGCCCCCCGGTCATGACCGCCCACCTGAACGGATCGACACCGCCGCCGACGGCGCTGAACGCCCGGGGCTGGCTGGACTACCACATGTTTCAATCCTGCCACTTCAGCGACTCGGCCAAGCGGGCCCGGCAATATGCGGACGAGGCAAGGATGCTTCTACCCCATCGCCCCGTTCTGAACGGGGAACCCTGTTACGACCACTTGCGGCAGATGGACCAACCCGCTGCGGGCGACCGAAGATTCGACCGGGACGACGTTCGCCGGGTGTGCTGGATCAGTATCCTTTGCGGTGCAACTGCCGGGTTGACCTATGGCGCGCATGGGATCTGGCCATGGCATCGCGACGGGCAGGACTATGGTCCCATCCACTACGGGCTGCCGTTGGACTGGCGTCAGGCGTTGATGCTGGACAGCGCCGAGGACATGGTCCGGCTGAAGGGTTTCTTTTCGCGGCTGCCCTGGTGGGAGATCGAACCCGCCAGCGGAATAGAGGCGGTCAGCGGCAGATTGCTTGCAACCGCGCGGACCGGTCAGGACGCTGTCGTTCTTGCCTATGTGGGCGAGCCTTCGCAACTTCTGATTCCCGCAGCCCTGGCGGTCGGGTGCAGCGGTGCCTGGTTCGACCCTGCGACCGGATCATGGGCCAAGGCCCGGATCACGCAGACCGACGCCGGATGGCTTGTTGAACCGGCACCGATGGCAGGCGATGCGGTGCTGGAACTTCGTCCCGCGCGGCCCGGCGGGGCCGAAGAAATCTCTGCCGAGGAGGCTGGTCAGAATGCGTGACAGGATCTTGAAGGCGGGGAATGCCTGTCTGGCCCGGTTGTGCGATGCCGCCCCAATGGGCAGCAGCCGGATTTCGCCTGTCACCAAAGTCGCCGCCGACGCGACGCCCCGCCTCGGGAACTGGCGAGGCAACCTCATGGCGGTCATGATCTGGTCATTCTTCGCAAGCGCGGCGGTGTCCCCCCGCGCCTTTGCCGAGGGTGAGGGCCTTGTTGCCCCACAATGGCAGCAGATCGACCTTTCCTTTACCGCCACGCGGGTTACCGAAAATCCCTATACCGATGTCGAAGCCTGGGTGGATTTCACCGCCGATGATGGCACGCTTCTGCGCCGGCCGATGTTCTGGGATGGCGACCAGAGTTTCCGCGTCCGGTTCACCTCTGACCGTGCAGTCGGGACCTGGCACTGGAAGCCCTTTGACCGCGACGGCGACCCCGGCCTGAACGGGCCTGGCGGCGCAATCCCGGCGGCTTCGCCGGTCAGCGTCGCTGGCCTTCCCGCCACCCGCCACGGGCTGTTGAAAATGTCGCCCGGCAAACGCAGTGTTGTTTACCAAGACAACACACCCTTCCTGATGGTGGCCGATACTCCCTGGGCCTTGCCCTGGCGCGCGACCGTGGAAGCCGCCACCGAATATGCCGCGGACCGCCGGTCCAAGGGCTTCAATGCCGCCCTGTTGATGAGTGTCCAGCCGGACCGCGATGCGAGAGGCCCCGAAAGCCGCACGGAAACCGGCGGTTTTGAGGTGGGATTCGACGATTTGTCCGACGGCCATCTGAACAGACTTCGCCCCGCCTATTTCCGCTATCTGGACGGCTTGCTGGACGTCTTGTACCAGCAGGGTATCGCCCCGGTGTTGCAGCCGGTGTTTCAGGGATACGGCTGGAAAGGTCAACGTACCCTGGGAAGCGAGGCGGTCCCCGAAGAATATGCGCGGTATTGTCGCTATCTTGTCGCGCGCTATGGCGCGCGGCCGGCGATGTGGCTGATCAGTGCCGACGGGCGGGGGGCTTATCGCAGCACGATCGCATGCGGCGAAGAGGTCGAAAAATGGGACGCCTATCAGCAACCGACCGGCTTTCATTACAGCCCGGGTGAATGGCCCCATTCAAAACAGGATGCGCCATGGCTGGATTTCCAGTGGACGCAGACGGGGCATGACGGAGAGCACCGCCAGACAAAGGTCCGCCCGATGGCGGACATGTTGCCGACAAAGGCCGTGGCCAATGGCGAGCCGACCTATGAAGGCATCCGAGATGCTGGCAACGGCGCTGGCTGGTGGCAGGGCGAAGAGGCCTGGCTGAACCTTACCTCGGGGGGAACCATGGGCATCGTCTACGGGGCGGGTGGCTTGTGGCAATGGAAACTGACCCCGGACGAGGCGGGTTGGCCGGACTGGGCGAATTCGCCGGGGGTCTCCTGGCGCGAGGCGACGGGGCTGCCCGGCAGCCGTCTTGCGGGCCTTGTCGGAAAGGCACTGGCGGGGTTTGACACCACCGACATGACCAGATTGCCCGAAGTCGGCGCACAGGCCGTGGGGAAAGCCGGCAGCCTCTACATCGTTTATGTGACCAAAGGCGATGGCACCTCGATTGCCGGGTTGACCGAAGGCCTGCCCTATGTCTGGTTTGATCCCCGCAATGGCGCGTTTGCGCCGGGCGGAAACGTGGCGCGGGCAACCCAGGTTTTCACACCACCCTCGTCAGAGCCTTGGGTGTTGCTGGTGGGTGAACGCCGGGCCTGTGCCGAAGGCGCGTCGCCGGACAGTCCCTGCTGACCGCAGGGTCAGCGGCACCCGGCCCTGCGTCGCGGGAAACTGCGCGACCGGTCCGGCGGTTTTGCGGACATGCCGCAGGGGCGCGTCAGCGCATGAAGGGATTGGGCCCGGTCAGCAGCCGGAACATGGAAAGGGTCAGAAAAATGAAGATCGTGCGCGTCACCCCCTATCTGGTGCGCGAATGGCGCACCATGCTGTTCGTCCGGATCGAAACCGACGCGGGCATCGAGGGCATCGGTGAGGCGGGGTTGACCTCTCGCGAGGTATCGGTTGCGGGCATGATCGAGGCGCTTGCCACCTTGCTTGTCGGTCAGGATGCGATGCGCAGCGAACACCACTGGCAGACCATGTGGCGCGCCGGTTTTCATCCCGCCGGGCAGGTTCTGTCCTCGGCTATCGCGGCGATTGACCTTGCGTTGTGGGACATCAAGGGCAAGGCGCTTGGCGTGCCGGTCTACCAGCTTCTGGGCGGCAAGGTGCGGGACAAGGTCGCCAGCTATTGCCACATCGGCGGCGACACCGAACAGGCCCTGGTGGCCGATGCGCGCGCAAAAGTGGCGGCGGGGTGGAAATATCTGCGCTGGAGTTCCGATCCCCATCCGGGTGGCCTGTATGAACCCGCCAGAACCGTATCGCGCTGTATCGACGGTTTCGGCACCCTGCGCGCCGAACTCGGGCCGGATATCGAGCTGTGTTTTGACGCCCACACCAGGATGAGCCTGCCGGACGCGGTCAGGCTGTGCCGGGGGGTCGAGCCCTTCCGCCCCCTTTTCGTCGAGGACCCCTTGCGCTGCGAAAACCCGGAATCCTATCGCAGGCTTCGCGACCTCTCGCCAGTGCCGATCGCGGCGGGCGAGCAATATGGGACGAAATGGCAGTTTCGAGCCCTGATCGAAGAAGAATTGATCGACTATGCCCGGGTGGACCTGTGTATTGCCGGCGGTTTCACCGAAAGCCGCAAGATCGCCGGCTGGTGCGAAACGCATTTCATTGACGTGGCGGTTCATAACCCGATCGGGCCGGTGTCAACGGCGGCATGCCTTCACTTCAACATGGCAACCCCCAACGTCCTGGTGCAGGAATTGCCGCGCCGTCCCGGCGAAAGCATGGCTGACGTCATCACCTCCTCTCACACCTGGGAAGACGGCTGGCTTGTGCCCTCCGAGGCACCCGGTCTTGGCCTTGAGGTCAACTGGGAGGGGTTGCGGCGCTATCCGTTCGTGCATGAAAATCTGCCGGTTTTTCACAAGGAAGATGGATCCTTGACCAATTGGTAGCCGATCCGGTCCACGGGCCAGTGCCCAAAGCCAGACAGGGGGAACCTGCCGCATCGCGTCCGCCTTTCCCGTGATCCGGTCGCCAGGTGAAACCAGACCGGCGAAGGGTCAGGGGCGCAGACTGTTCAGCACCATTTCGGTGATTTCGGCCGAAATGGCGGCCCGGTCCAAAGGGGTGTCCCCTTCAACTCCCAGCATGAACCGCACTTCCGCGCCCAAAACGGCATAGGCCTCGGTCATCGCCCAGATGTGAAACTGCAACATCATCGGATCGACGGGGCGGATCAGGCCCTCGGCGACCCAGGCCTCGATACGGCTGGCAGCGCGTCTGGTGGCATCGCGGGACCCCGCCCAATGGTGAACCAACATCGGAGCGCCGCGCATGACCTCGCCGGTGAACATCTTGACCTCGGCGGGGTGATCCAGCGAAAAGCCGACTTTGCGGGCGATGTAATCGGACAGGAAGGCGTTTGGTCCCTGTTCCAGCGGAACGCCGTCGAACAGGTCGGCCCAGACGGCCATGATATGGCTCAGGGCGTCCTGATACAGCTCTTCCTTGCTGTCGATGTAATAGTGCAGCTTGTTCTTCGAGATCCCCGCGCGGTCGGCAATCCCTTGAGTCGATGCCCCCCGCAGGCCAAGTTCGGCGAATTCGGCAATCGCGGCGTCGCGGATGACTTCGCGCAACTCGCCGCGTTTCTGCGCCAGATCAGGCCGTGTCAATGCGGAACCGGCAGGAATGCGGTGGCTTCGACCTCGATCAGAATCTCTTCCGAAGGCATCATGGCCGACACTTCAACCACGGTCGAAACCGGGGGCGTGTCGGGAAAGAACATCCGTCGCACGGCATTGTAGCGCGGGAAATCGTTCAGGTTGCGGAAGTATTGCACCAGCTTGAACACATCGGCCATCGAGCCGCCCGCATCCTCGATCGTGGCGCGTATCCGGTCGAACACATACCAGCTTTGCGCCAGGATCGGGCCATCCTTGGCATCGACCGAAAACTCGCCGGTCTGCCCGATGGTGGGGCCGATTGCGGGCGGCAAGTCGGCAAAACCGCGGATGATGCGGCCCGCGCCGGGATCAACGGCAATCACCCCCGACAGAAAGATGAAATCTCCGCGTCGGGTCCAGGGGGAATAGCGGGCAAGTGGTTTGGCGATATCTGGCATGTCGGCCTTCTACAGGGATTTCAGGCGGCTTTCCACCTTGGCCAGAAAGCCCGCCCGATCAGCATCCGTCGTGTGGTTCATGTTATAAAGCTGCTGCCAGACGGTTTTGCAACGCGCAGCGAACAGGGGACGCAATCCGCGTGTCCAAAGACTGCGCCCCGGATCCCGGATCATCTTGATCCACCACCAGGGCGAACCCGAGGTGGTGATGCCGACAAAGAGTTTGATGTTCTGCATCTTGGGCTTCGGCCGGCGTTCCTTGCCGTCCGAAACCTCGAAGGTGACCCCGGGCAGCCAGACCCGCTCCAGCCAGCCTTTCAGCATGGCGGGTGCGCCGTAATACCAGGTGGGGTAAATCACCACCAGGCCCTCGGCCCATTGCAGATCGGCCACATGGTCGGGGTGTTTGGCAATGATCGTTTCGGTGTGGGTCAGATAGTTGCCCCATTCCTCGGTTGACAACACCGGATCAAACCCTTCGCGGTACAGGTCGCGGCAGCGCAATTCGTGGCCTGACGCACCAAGGGTGCGGCAGGCCATGGCATAAAGGGCCGCGCCAAAGCTATCCAGACTGGGATGGCAAAATACGATCAACAGGCGCATGGCCCCGCTCCTTCTACTTCACGAGGTCCATTCCGACTTTCTTGTTGACGAACTGATCGGTCGCCACCTTCGTCACGTCAAGCGATCCGGCCTCGATGATCTTGGCCGCAACCGCCGCATCGTAAAATGCCGCAACACGCTTCAGATCAATCGCACCGATGCCCATTTCGGCCTGATAGCCAGAGCCGATGATGCCAAGCGCCTTCAGTTGCGCCACTTCGGACTTGAGCCCCTCTTCGGTCAATTCCGGGTTGGCGGCCATGATGGCGGCGTTGCCAAGGCTCGGGTCGTTGTACAGGTAGTTGTACCAGCCGATGGTCGAGGCATCGACAAAGCGCTGCACCAGATCGGGGTTCTGTTCGACCATTTCGGTGCGGGCCTCGATGGTGGTGGAATAGGTGTTCCAGCCATAATCCGCCAGAATGAACGTATCCACCGGAGAACCCGCTGCCTCGGCCGACATCGGTTCTGCTGTGGCATAGCCTTGCTGAACCATCATCGGATCATTCAGGAATTCAGCGAGGTTGTAGCCGTAAGGGCGCAATTGCTCGTCCTTGAAGCCCTGGGTCGCGGTCATCCACTGCCAGAAACTGAACTGGCCGTCCTTCGAGATCAGCACCTGCGGCGCGTTGGCCAGATCGGCCCAGTCCTTGTAGGCGCCCTTGTGCGCGATCAGAACCTGTGGGTCCTTCTCGAAATACGAGGCGACAACGATGGTCGGAATGCCATTGCGCACGTTGTCAAAGGACAAGAGCAGGTTTCCCGTCATCAGGAAATCCAGCTTGCCCGCGGCCAGCATCGGGCGGTTGTTTACCTGCGGGCCGCCTTGCTGAATTTCCACGTCCAGCCCGTATTTGGCATAGGTACCATCGGCCAGCGCCTGATAAAAGCCGCCGTGCCCACCCTGGGCCAGCCAATTGGTACCAAGTACCACCTTGTCCTGGGCATAGGCCCCGGTGGCCAGGACGGTTGCCGCAATCGCGGCGATCAACGTCGTCTTCATGCTTACTCTCCTTTGTTGGGTCAGTGTCTTGCCATTTCTGGCGTCCAGCCCCGGGTTTTTCCCGGGTTCATCAAGCCGTAGGGGTCAGCCTGTTTCTTGAAGTCGATCTGCGAGGAATCGATTTCCTTCATCCCGCCGTCCTCGATGGTGATGACATGGGGATCAAAGATCGTGCAGCCGTCCAGATCCTCCATTTCGTGGATGATCTGATAGGTGCGCGCGGCGCTGGTCCAGCGCAGGATCGGCAAGGCAAAGATCTGCACATCGCCGTGCATGCGCGCCATTTCGTGGTGAAAGTACAACTCTTCGCCATAACGCTGCTGTTGACGCAGCGCGAGGCTGACGGGGACGGGCCAGGGTCTCGGCCTGCTCGGGCTTCAGCTCGAGCGTGACGGTCTTGCCGACCAGCGCGTTGATGCCGTCTTTTTCCTTCGGCGCCTGATCG
>JANMJC010000128.1:0-2154 GCA_031371185.1 Paracoccaceae bacterium
ATCGGCGAGGATGCCTATGTGCTGTCGTCCGAAACCTGTGCCCTCGACATCATCGGCGCCGAGTTCCTGCGCGAGATCGAGCCGGGCGAGATGGTGGTGATCGAGGATGGCAAGGTCAACTCGACCCGGCCCTTCGCCCCCGCCGCAAGCCGGTTCTGCATCTTCGAACACGTCTATTTCTCGCGCCCCGACTCTATTCTGGGCGGGCGGTCGGTCTATGAGACCCGGCGTCAGATCGGGGTGGAACTGGCGATCGAGGCGCCGGTTGACGCCGATCTGGTCTGCCCGGTGCCCGACTCTGGCACGCCTGCCGCCATCGGCTACAGCCAGCAAAGCGGCATTCCCTATGCCATGGGCATCATCCGCAACCAGTACATGGGCCGCACCTTCATCGAGCCGACCGAGTCGATCCGCAACATGGGCGTGCGGCTGAAGCTGAACGTCAACCGCGCGCTGATCAAGGGCAAGCGGGTGATTCTGGTCGACGATTCGGTGGTGCGCGGCACCACCAGCCGCAAGATCAAGGACATGATCCTGGAGGCCGGGGCGGCCGAAGTGCACTTTCGCATCGCAAGCCCCCCCACCGCCTGGCCCTGCTTTTACGGCGTCGACACGCCAGAGCGCGCCAAACTTCTGGCCGCGACCATGAGCGAAGAGGAAATGCGCCAATGGATCGGCGTTGACAGCCTCAAGTTCATCTCGCTGGACGGTCTGTACCGCGCGGCCGGAGAACCGAACGGCCGCGACGCCCGCGCGCCGAAATACTGCGACGCCTGTTTCTCGGGCGATTACCCGGTGGTGCCCTCGGACAAGATCGACGAAGGCTTCCAGATGAAAGCCGCGCAGTAGCGCCCGATCAAAGCTGTTGCGCGCCGGGCGGTTGTGGCTAAAATCCGGCGAACCCCGACCGGAGCACCCCATGACATCCGAGGTTGACGCCTATCTTGCCGCCTGCCGCCCCGATCAGCGCGCGGCGCTGTCGGACCTGCGGGCGCGGCTGAAGGCGCTGTTGCCCGACCATGTCGAATGCCTGTCCTATGCGATGCCGGGGTTTCGCCAACCCGGCCCCAAGGGCCGCATGGTGGCGGGCTATGCCGCCTTTGCCAATCACATGGGGCTTTATCCGCATTCCGGCTCGGTGATCCCGCAACTTGACTGCGGCGCCTTCAAGACCTCGAAATCGGGGGTGCTGTTCACGCCCGACACTCCGATCCCCGATGACCTTTTGGAACGGATCATACGCACCCGTCAGGCCGAAATTGCCGCAGGCTATGGCCGCAAAGCGTAATCCTGCGCCCCTTGCACCTTCACCTTGGCTCAAATATTCCCACGGGGGCGATGGTTTGCCCTTCGCAAACCATCAGGGGGGTGTGAAACCCCCGCCTTTTTACCGTGGAGCCTTCCGATGACCCAGAAAATCGCCCTCGTCACCGGGGCCTCGCGCGGGCTTGGCGCGGCCCTGGCCGAAGGCCTGGCGATCCGCGGCTGGCATGTCGTGGCGGTCGCGCGGACCGTTGGCGGGTTGGAAGAGCTGGACGACCGAGTCAAGGCGCTGAAACTGCCGGGGGCGGGGGGGCTGACCCTTGCGCCGATGGATGTGACCAACGACGACGCCATGCGCCATCTGTGCCTGTCGGTCCATCAGCGGTGGGGCGGCTTGCAGATCTGGCTGCACACGGCGGTCCATGTGGCCCCGCTGGCCCCGGCCGCCGCCCTGGACATCAAGGATTGGGAGAAATCCATCGCGACCAACGTGCGCGCCACCGGCGCCCTGATCCCGATGGTCGAGCCCTTGCTGCAGGCCGGGCAGGGCCGCGCGGTGTTTTTCGATGACCCCCGCGCCGGCGAAAAGTTCTTTGGCGCCTACGGGGCGACCAAGGCCGCGCAGATTGCCCTGGCCCGGTCCTGGGCCGCCGAGGGCGCGCGCATCGGCCCCAGGGTGATCATCGCAACCCCCGCACCCATGCCCACCGCCACCCGCGCAAGGTTCTTTCCCGGCGAGGACCGCAGCCCGCTTGCCGCGCCGCGCGACGAAGCGGCGCGCCTGCTGACCCAGGTTCTGACCGGCTGATTGACCCGTTCCGGAAAAAGGTTTCAACAAACCGGCCTTTGCGCGTTGCCGTTCAACCCGGCACCGGAAAGGGCAGGGCCTGA
>JANMJC010000142.1:0-3581 GCA_031371185.1 Paracoccaceae bacterium
CGAAGCCGGCTACGAGCCGGAAATGGCCTATTTCGAATGCCTGCACGAGGTCAAGCTGATCGTCGATCTGATCTATGAAGGCGGCATCGCCAACATGAACTATTCGATCTCGAATACCGCCGAATATGGCGAATATGTCTCGGGCCCGCGGATTCTGCCCTATGATGAGACCAAGGCCCGCATGAAAGCCGTGCTGACCGACATCCAGACCGGCAAGTTCGTGCGCGACTTCATGGTGGAAAACGCGGTCGGCCAGCCGTTCTTCAAGGCGACCCGCCGGATCAACGACGAACACCAGATCGAAAAGGTGGGCGAAAAACTGCGCGCCATGATGCCGTGGATTTCCAAAGGCAAGATGGTGGACCGCGCGCGCAACTAAGGCTCTGCACGGACATACGGAATGGCCGGGGGGAGACCTCCGGCCCTTTCCTAGCGCAGATAGGCCAACAGCAGGGCGACCAGCCGTTTGGCGCGGGCCTTGTAGGGCGGAAACAGCAGGGTCATCAGGGTGAAGCGGTTGCGCATCACCGGTTTGAGATGACTGAAAGTGTCGAACCCCACCCGGCCATGGCCCGCCCCCATGCCCGAATTGCCGACCCCGCCAAAGCCGAAATTGGCGTGGATGAAGGGCATCACCGTCAGATTGACCCCGACCGCCCCGCTTTGGGTTTCCTGCGTGACCCGGTCGATCAGCGTCGCATCCTTGGCAAAGATGTACAGGA
This sequence comes from Paracoccaceae bacterium, assembly GCA_031371185.1. Taxonomy (GTDB): domain Bacteria; phylum Pseudomonadota; class Alphaproteobacteria; order Rhodobacterales; family Rhodobacteraceae; genus CAIYZT01. Next base: position 723 of record JANMJC010000142.1, read on the forward strand.
TCAACGGCTTGGGTGCCGCGTTGATCGCAGCGATCGGTCCGGCCACATCGTCATAAGGGATCAGCGGCAACAGCGGGCCAAAGATTTCATCCTGCGAGATCGCCATGTCCGGCGTCGTGCCCAGCACCAGACGCGGCGCCATCAGGTTGCGCGCCGGGGCATCGGCCCCCATGGCCCTGATCTCGGCCCCCTTGGCACCCGCATCGGCCAGAAGGGCGCCAAGCCGGTCGAAATGCCTTTGGTTGACGATCTGGCTCAGATCGCCCGAGGCCCCGGCATCGGCCCCGTAAAACCGCGCCATCTGCGTCGTGACCGCTTGCGCCAAAGGCTCGACCAGCGCGCGCGGCACAAAGACATGATCCGGCGCCACGCAGATCTGCCCGGCGTTCAACCCCTTGCCCCAGGCCAGCCAGCGCGCCGTGTCGGCGAGGTCGGCGTCAGGGCCCACCACGACCGGCGACTTGCCCCCCAGTTCCAGCGTGACCGGCGTCAGGTTTTTCGCCGCCGCCGCCATCACCACCCGCCCCACTGCCGGCGAGCCGGTAAAGAAGATGTGGTCAAAGGGCTGTTCCAGCAGGGTCTGCGCCGTCGCGGCCCCGCCTTCGACCACCCGCACCAACCCGTCCGGAAAAGCCTCGGCACAGAGCCGCACCAGCAGGGCAGAGGTGGCCGGCGTCATCTCGGACGGCTTCAGGACCACCGAATTGCCCGCCGCGATGGCGGAAACAACCGGGCCCAGAGCCAGAAACACCGGGAAATTCCACGGGGCAATCACCAGAACCACGCCCTTGGGCTGTGCCACGATGCGCGCCGAGGTTCCCAGCATCAGAAGCGTCGGCAAAACCCGGCGGTGGCGCATCCAGCCGCGCAGGTGGCGGACGGCATGGGCAATCTCCGACAGGGTCGGCATGATCTCGACCAATTCGGTCTCGGTCGCGGCCTTGCCCTGATCGGCGTGAACGGCGGTCAGGATCGCGGCCTTGTTGCGCATCAGGGTCGCGGAAAGCGATCGCAGCGCGGCCCGGCGCGCGCCGACCCCAAAGGTCGCGCGCCGTGTCAGCGCCTGCGCCCGCATTTCCGCCAGAAGCGAGGTCATGTCGGGCGGCGCGGTCGGGGGGATTGGGGCGTGGATCATCGCCGCACTCTAGCGCCCCGGCGCGCGCCCGCGCAACCGCAACCTCAGGTCAGATCAGATCGCCCGGGCGCTCTACCCGCCCATCGGCCTACCAGTCAATCGGCTGGCCGCTCCAATCGAAAAACCCGCCGGTCTGCGCCGGGGACAGACCGTCCAGCACGCCCAGCAGATTTCGGGCCGCGTCCTGCGTGCTGACGGCGGGCAGATTGCCACCGTATTTCAAGGACAAGGGTGTGGCGACATGGCCCGGATGCAAGGTCACAACCACCGAAAGCGGATGGCTGCGCGCCACTTCGATCGCCCCGGTATGGATGAACTGGTTCAGCGCCGTCTTGGCCGCGCGGTAGGAATACCACCCCCCCAGCCCATTGTCGCCGATCGAGCCGACCCGAGCCGACAAAGCGGCAAAGGTCGAAGCCCGCGCCTTTGGCAGCAGTCGAAGGCTGTGCTTCAGAACCAGAGCGGGGCCCGCCGCGTTCAACGCGAACTGCCCCATCATCGCCCCCGCAGTCAGGCCGCGCAGCGATTTCTCGGGCCCCTGCCCGTTCAGTTCAAGAGCACCGGTGGCCACCAGGATCAGATCGAACTCGCCGGTCTGCGCGCCCATCACGTCGGCGACGCTGGCCTCGTCAGTCAGGTCAAGACCGTCCTGCCTGCGCGACAGCCCCGTGACCTGCGCACCCCGCTGTTCCAGCGTCTGCGCAAGCGCCCCGCCAATTCCGCCACTCGCACCTATGATCAATGCCCGCAAGATGTACTCCCAAGGTTTGCCAGAAGTACGCTCGCCGCAGGCAATCGGATCACCCGTCCGCCACCCGCCGCCAAGGTTCAGGCCCTCAGACCACCGCCTCGACAGCGGCGACAATGCCATCGACCACCTGCCGCAAAAGCCCCTCGTCCTCGCATTCGGCCATGACGCGGATCAGGGGCTCGGTGCCCGACTTGCGGATCAGGATCCGGCCCTTGCCGGCGATCTGCACCTCTTGCGCGGCGATGACCGCCTTGACGCTGGCGGCGTCCAAGGGGCGCGCCCCGTCGGCAAAGCGCACGTTCTTCAACATCTGCGGCACGGTTTCGAACTGCCGGATCAGGCGGCTTGCGGGCTGCCCGGTACGCGCCATCTCGGCCAGAAACTGCAGACCCGCGATCAGCCCGTCGCCGGTGGTGGCATAGTCGGTCATCACGATATGGCCCGACTGTTCGCCGCCCAGATTGAAACCGCCGCGCCGCATCGCCTCGACCACATAGCGGTCGCCCACCGCCGTCCGCTCCAGCCGCAGCCCAAGCGCTGCCAGATGCCGCTCCAGCCCCAGATTAGACATCACCGTGGCGACCAGGGTACCGCCCTTCAGCCGACCCTCCTGCGCCCACCGCCCCGCCAGAAGCGCCATGAACTGATCGCCGTCGGCCACCTGACCGGTCTCGTCCAGGATCATCACCCGGTCGGCATCGCCGTCCAGACAGATGCCGACGTGCGCGCCATGCATCACCACCGCCTCGGCGGCGGTATGGGTATGGGTCGAGCCGACGCGGTCATTGATATTGGTGCCGTTCGGGGTGACGCCGACCGGGATCACCTCGGCCCCCAGTTCCCACAAAACCTCGGGTGCGGCCTTGTAGGCGGCCCCATTGGCGCAATCGATCACCACTTTCAACCCGTCAAGGCGCAGGCCAGCCGGGAACGTCGTCTTGACAAACTCCTGATAGCGCCCGCGCCCATCCTC
>JANMJC010000172.1:0-4090 GCA_031371185.1 Paracoccaceae bacterium
GCGGCAGCGTTGTTCCAGTTGATTTTCCCATGTTTCAAGGGTAAGTTCGACCTGCGTCTCGATCCATTCCTGGACCTCGCGGCATGTGCGTCCCATGGGCGCCTCCGATGATGAAATGACTTTGCGAAAAAGTGCCTGACGGCGGCGCCAGTTTGCGCCGATCACAACCGGGGCGATAGTCAGGAAAGCCTTACGCCGCGCGCCGGGCCAGGATCATCAGGTTGTTGGCCGGCAGGGTCAGGGTCTGGCAGGTCAGACCCGCGCGCTGAAGCTGCGCCAGAACCCAAGCGATGTCCTTGTAGCCGATCCGCGCATCCTGCGCGCGCAACGAAGCGTCAAAGGCCGCGTCGCCGTCCGAAGTGGCGACCCCGTCGCGCAGAAACGGGCCGTACAGAAACGCAGTGCCGCCGGGCGCAAGAGCAAGGGCGACCTCGGCCAGAAGGGTCGCCGCTGCGGCTTTTGGGATCAGGTGCAGCAGGTTGACCATCAGGATCGCATCGCGGTCGGGCCAGTTTGCGGCCCACCCGGCCCGGGTGGCGTCCAGCAGGACCGGCTCGCGGATCGGCGCGGGGCAGGTGGCGGCCCAGGCGGTGATCGAGGCGAAATTGGCGGGGTCGATGTCCGTGGGTTGCCAGTCAAGGCCGGGCAGGGTGGCGGCAAACCGGGCCGCATGTAGGCCCGATCCTGCGGCAAGTTCCAGCATCCGGCCCGACCCCGGCGCGTATTCTTGCAGCACTGACAGGATGGCCGCCGCGTTGTGCTGCGCCGAAGCGACGATCCGGCGGCCGTCGGGGGCGGTTTGCGCGCCACTGTCGGGCAGCTTCAGGCTCATCGAAGGCGGGCGGGCGACAGGGCGGCGACGGTGTCGGCGGGCATCTGGGGGAGGCGCCCGGCGATCAGATCGGCGGCCAACTGGCTGGCGGCGGCGCTGGATTGAAAGCCATAGCCGCCCTGACCCGCCAGCCAGAAGAAATCGGGCCGGGCGGTGTCGCGCCCGATCACCAGCACGCGGTCGGGCGAAAAGGTGCGCAGGCCGGCCCAGTTCGAGATCAGCCGCGTGACCGGCTCTGTCACCATCTCTTCGTAGCGCGCCAACCCCTCGGCCAGCACCATGTCATCGGCCCAGGCGTCGTGCGGATCCACGGCATGCTCTTCGGCGGGCGAGACGATCAGCGCGCCCGCATCGGGCTTGGCATACCAGGTCTCGCCGACGCCGAACAGCATCGGCCAGCCCGAAACATCATGCCCGCCCGGCGCCGGGATACGGGCCATCGAGCGGCGCATGGGTTGAAATCCCAGGGGCTCGACCCCCGCCATCGCGGCGATCCGGTCAACCCAGGCCCCGGCTGCGTTCACGATCATCGCGGCGTCGTGGGTCTTTCCCGCCGCCGTCACCTGCCAGCCCGCCGCGGTGCGCGTGATCCCCGTCACACGGGCCGAGGTCAGGATCTGTGCCCCATTTGCGCGGGCCTCGCGGGCGAAGGACTGCAGCAGAAGGTCAGTGTCGATGTCCCAGGCATGCATCGCCATGGCCGCATGTTTGACCACATCCGGATTCAGGATCGGCACCACGGCGCGCGCCTCGTCAACCGACATCGGGTCAAGCGCGAACAGTTTCGCCTCGGACGCGGTCAACTCTCCCTCGTCGTCGCGGCCAAGGATCATCATGCCGCGCGGGGTCAACAGCCCCGGCAAGGCGCGAAAGTGGTCGCCCGAGGCCATCGACAGATCGACCACCGGCTTCAGGCCGTAGTAGGGCTCGTACAGTGCGGCGGAACGCCCCGAAGCGTGGTGGGCAAGATTGGCTTCGGCCTCAAGAACCGTGACGGTTCCCAGATGTGACAGGCGGGCGGCGGCGGAAATGCCGGCAATGCCGCCGCCGATGATCACAAAATCGGTCATGCTTCTTCCGTTCGGTCGGTGGCGGGGGGCGGGGCGGGGAACAGCGCGGCAATCTCTGCGTACTGTCCGTCCGTCAGCCGCAGGTGGCGCGCGGCCAGAGAGGGGGCCAGTTGCGCCACATCACGGGCCGAAATCAGCGGCGTCGGCCGGGTGGGATGGGCCATGACAAAGGCCACAGCCAGCGTGGCGGGAGGGTGGCCCCATTCGGCGGCAAGACGGGCCAACGCGGCGGCGGCAAGGTGCATCGCAGCAGGCGCGTAGCGGGCGCCGTAGCGCGGGTCAAGGTCAAGCCGCCCGGTCTGGCCCGCGGCATATTTGCCCGACAGCAGCCCGCCGCCCAAAGGGGAATAGCTGTAAACCGCGATGCCCTGATCGGCGGCCATGGGCAGGATCTCTACCTCGGCCTGACGTTTGACGAGGTTGTACATCGGCTGAATGGCGTCGATCCGGGTGCCAAGACCGGCCGCCGCGCCTTGGGCCTTCATCACTTGCCAGCTGGCGAAATTGGACAGGCCGATCTGGCGGATCAGGCCGCGCTGTTGAAAATCGGCTAAGGTTTCAAGGGTTTCGGGCAAGGGCGTGTCAGGGTCAAAGCGGTGCAGATACAACAGATCGACCTGATCCGTGTCCAGACGCCGCCGACTTTCGTCAAACTGCCGGGTCAGGTTGGCCCGCCCCGCGCCGCCTTCATAGCCGACCTTGGTCGCGATGAAGAGCCGGTCCCGCAGGGGAGCGGCAAAGCGGCCCAGCAGGGTTTCGGACGCGCCATCGGCATAGCCGCAAGCCGTGTCGAAATGGGTGACGCCCGCCCCAAGGCAGGCGTCGAACAGGACGCGCGAGGCTGTCGCATCGGCGCGGCCACCGAACTGCATGGTGCCAAAGGCAAGGCGAGGGGAAAGTGTCATGGCGCCAACCTGCCACGGACCGCGCCCAAGGGAAAGGCCCGCGGGCGTCCGTGTCATGCGCGATCGGGCAGGGTCTTGCAGATCGGAATTGGCGGATTGGGGCGCGGGGTCGATGCAAGTGCCCCTCCGCGCCGGTCCTTGGTCAGACGGATTAAGACGAGCGGCGGGCAGGATCCTTGACGGGGCCAAGGGCAACGCCGATTCCGGGCGCGTCGTGCCGGCATCCCCTGACTTTCCCGCCCTTCTGGCGTCGTCGACCTTTTAGATCCGGATGGCGATCACCCTGTTGACATTTGAATATATCCGTATATGTATATACGCATGACCGCATATAATACCCTTTTCGCCCTCTTGTCCGACCCGACGCGCCAGACCATCGTGCAGGCCCTGCGCCGGGGCGAGTTGCCGGTCGGGGCACTGGTGGACCGGGCCGGTGTGGCGCAGTCTGGCGTGTCGCGGCATCTGCGCCTTCTCCATCAGGCCGGGGTGGTGCAGATGCGCGCGCAGGGTCAGCAGCGGCTTTATGCCCTGCGGGCCGAACCCTTCATCGAACTGGACGACTGGCTGCAAGGATATCGGGCGCTGTGGTCGCAGCGGCTTGACCGGATGGCAGGGGCACTCGCGCAGCGGCAACTGGAGGACAAGGATGACTGAGATCGTGATGGAACGCCGCCTGACCGCGCAATTGGCGGATGTCTGGGCGATGTGGACCCAACCGCACGAGTTGGAGCGGTGGTGGGGCCCCAACGGGTTCTCGGTTCGGGTGGAACGGATGGACCTGCGGGTCGGGGGGGAATTGCACTATGTCATGGTGGCCGAAGATCCCGCGATGGTGGATTTCCTGAAGGCCCATGGCATGCCGTCGGAATCGCCGGTGACCCTGACCTTCACCGAGGTGGAGCCGATGACGCGGCTGGCCTGGCGCGCGCTGGTGGATTTCGTGCCGGATCATCCCGCCTATGACACCGGGCACCGCGTGGAAATGCAGCAGGTCGGCCCGCAGGTGCATCTGCGCGTCGCCATCGACCGGATGCACGATGCGGTGTGGACCGAACGCAGCCGCAAAGGCTGGGAGGAAGAGTTGAACAAGCTGGTGGCCATGTTCGCGGGCACCTCGGGCACCTCGGGCAAGGGACAGAGCGCGGCAAGGTGACCCTTTGGGGCTCAGGGCTTACCCCCATGCCGTTCACGGACCGCTTGCCCCCGCCACAGGGTCCTTTGGTCACGGCACATGCTTGCACCACCCCGGCCCCAAATGAAAAGGCCCGCCGATGTGGCGGGCC
>JANMJC010000285.1:0-6132 GCA_031371185.1 Paracoccaceae bacterium
GGGTTCAGCCCCTTGGGGCAGGTCTTGGTGCAGTTCATGATTGTGTGGCAGCGGTACAGCTTGAACGGATCTTCCAGATCGTCCAGCCGCTCCCCGGTCGCCTCATCGCGGGAATCGACGATCCAGCGATAGGCGTGCAGCAAGGCGGCGGGGCCAAGGTATTTGTCGCTGTTCCACCAGTAACTCGGGCAAGACGTGCTGCAACAGGCGCACATCACGCATTCGTACAACCCGTCCAGCTTTGAGCGGTCTTCGATCGACTGCCGCCATTCCTTGCCGGGGGTGTTGGTCTTGGTCTCCAGCCAGGGCATGATGCTGGCGTGCTGGGCGTAGAAATGCGTCAGGTCGGGGATCAGGTCCTTGATCACCGGCATATGCGGCAGGGGATAGATCTTGACGTCGCCCTTGACCTCGTCCAGCCCGTAGATGCAGGCCAGCGTGTTGATCCCGTCGATATTCATGGCGCAGGACCCGCAGATCCCCTCGCGGCAGGACCGCCGGAAGGTCAGCGTCGGGTCGATGTCGGTCTTGATCTTGATCAGCGCGTCCAGAACCATCGGGCCGCATCTGTCCATGTCGACGAAGTAGGTATCGACCTGCGGGTTTTTCCCATCCTCTTGGTTCCATCGGTAAATCTGGAACTTGCGCACGTTCTTGCCGTCAGGCTTGGGCCAGGTCTTGCCGGTGCGGATCTTGGAATTCTTGGGCAGAGTGAACTGGACCATCGTCGGTTCTTTCCTTGGGGATCAGCCCTGCACGTCGGGCAGGGTGTAATAGGGGCGGCTTGGCATTTCGCCCGACCGCTGGAACACGCATTCGTCGTAAACCTGAGACGGGTCGCGGCCTTGCAGATAGTCGGCCGAAATCCCGACCTCGCCCGTCACATAGGTGCCGCCGCCGCTGGACAGGCCGACATGAACCTCGCCGCGCGGGTGTTCGGCCAGCATGGCGCGGTCCAGACATTCCGCCTCGGCCTGGGCCAGAGGAACCGGACCACAGGCCGCCAACGGGGCCACAAGGCCAAGCGTCAGGACAAGGGCGCGCATCACAGCCCCCCCAGAAGGGTCGGCAGACCTTCGCGCAGCAGGCAGCTTTGCGTTTCGGGGCGCGCGGCGATGGCCAGCACATTGGCCACGGTCGAGGACCCCGCCGACACGCCAACATCATGCACCAAAGCGCGCAGATCGGCGGAATTGGCGTTCTCGATAATGCAGCGGGTCGCCACCTGCGCCTGATCGCCGGGCAGATAATCATCGACCACAGGTTCCACCACGGTTTCGGCGGTGCGCCGCATCGCCTTGTCGGCCAGTTCCGACGCATCGCAGGCCGTCAGCACCAAGGCCACCGCCACCAATCCCATCACCCGCATCGCCGTTTCTCCTGTCAGGTTGCGCGCGGTCATGCTGCGCCTCCCCGGGCCGATGGCAAGAGCGTGGTGATCAGGCGGGCAAGGATCCGCCGCAGAAAAACCGGCAGGGCCAGCGCCCAGGGGGCGGTCAGAACTGCCACCGCTTTGGCGCTTAGCCCCGGGTTTTGCGCGGAAACCGGCGTCCACCGTGCCAATTCCTGCGCCGTCAGGCCGATTCCGGTCAGGAACCCGGTTCCCGGCCCCAAGGTCGTGGCCAGATCATCCTCCATCCGCCAGACCCGCAAGGCGCCCAGCTTTGCGCGGATTGCCGCGCACAGGGTGTCAAACCGGAAGGCGGCAAAGGCGGGAAGGCTGCGAAACTGCGCCTCGGTCAGGGCCAGCCCGCGCGTGCGCAGCAGATGGCGGTACAGCGACGACAGCCATTTGCCTTCGTCGCGCGTGCAGGCGTGAAACCGCATCTCGGCACCGCCCGCGCCCGCCTGCACCCATTGCAGGCTTTCGGCCGCCGTCTGATACACCGCGCCCGACCGTTTGGGCGACGGGATCGGCCCGCACAGGATTTCAGTCGAGATCACCACCCTGTCCCCGCGCGCCCCGTCCAGAAGCCGCCGCGTCTGATCGGCAATCGCCCGCCCCGACACCGCATCGCGCCGCTTCTCGAAGGCCAGACAGGCCGCGCGCAGGGGCATCACCGCCGCATCGTCGTGGTTCACCAGAACCGCCCCCAGACGCGCCCGATTGGCCGACAGAAGCGCTTGCAGCGACGTGGTCCCGGTCTTGTGAAACCCGATATGCAGATCGCAGATCATCAGAACTTCCGTTCCGCCGGGGCGATTTTCTTCAACGAAATCCCGCCATCGGCCTCTGAGGTCAAGGGGGCAGTGTGGACCGCCCGGTAATCCAGCCGCACCGTCGCGCCATCGACATAGGCCAGCGAATGCTTGCGCCAGTTCACGTCATCGCGCGTCGGGTGGTCTTCGTGGGCATGCGCGCCCCGGCTTTCGGTGCGGGCATGGGCGCCGTAGATCGTGGCCAGCGCATTGGGCATCAGGTTGGTCAACTCCAGCGTTTCCATCAGGTCCGAGTTCCACACCATCGTGCGGTCGGTGACGTGCAGATCGGCGATCCTGGCCGCGATTGCCGTCATCTTGACCTTGCCCTCGGCCAGGGTCTTTTCGGTGCGGAACACCGCCGCGTCCGACTGCATGGTGCGCTGCATTTCCAGACGCAATTCCGCCGTGGGCGTTGCCCCCCTGGCGTGGCGCAACCCGTCGAACCGCGACAGGGCCCGATCGACCTCGGCCAGGTTGACCGCGGCTGCGCGGTCCTTGGGGTTGACGATCTCGCCCGCCCGAATGGCTGCCGCCCGGCCAAAGACCACAAGGTCGATCAACGAGTTCGACCCCAGCCGGTTCGCGCCATGAACGCTGGCACAGCCCGCCTCGCCCACCGCCATCAGGCCGGGAAAAATTGCATCGGGGTTGTCGGCGGTCGGGTTCAACACCTCGCCAAAATAGTTCGTAGGGATGCCGCCCATGTTGTAATGCACTGTCGGCAGCACCGGGATCGGCTCTCGGGTCAGGTCAACCCCGGCAAAGATCCGCGCGCTTTCGGTGATGCCGGGCAGGCGCAGGTCCAGGGTTTCCTTGGGCAAATGGTTCAGGTTCAGGTGAATATGGTCACCGTTCGGCCCCACGCCACGACCGTCGCGAATCTCCAGCGTCATGCAGCGGCTGACATAGTCGCGCGGGGCCAGGTCCTTGTAATGGGGCGCATAGCGCTCCATGAACCGCTCGCCGTTGGCGTTGGTCAGATAGCCGCCCTCGCCGCGCGCGCCTTCGGTGATCAGGCAGCCCGAGCCATAGATGCCGGTCGGGTGGAACTGCACGAATTCCATGTCCTGCAAAGGCAGCCCGGCCCGCGCCACCATCCCGCCGCCATCGCCGGTGCAAGTATGGGCAGAGGTCGCGCTGAAATAGGCCCGGCCGTAGCCGCCGGTCGCCAGCACCACCATCTTGGCGTTGAAGACATGCATGGTGCCGTCATCCAGCTTCCACGCCACGATGCCGGTGCAGCGCCCGTCGGTGATGATCAGGTCCAGCGCGAAATATTCGATGAAGAACTCGGCATTGTTCTTCAGGCTTTGGCCATAGAGCGTATGCAGAATGGCGTGGCCGGTGCGGTCGGCGGCGGCACAGGTGCGCTGCACCGGGGGGCCTTCGCCGAACTCGGTCGTATGGCCGCCAAAGGGGCGTTGGTAAATCTTGCCCTCTTCGGTGCGGCTGAAGGGCACGCCGTAATGCTCCAGCTCGTACACCGCCTTGGGCGCCTCACGCGCTAGGTATTCCATCGCATCAGCGTCGCCCAGCCAGTCCGACCCCTTGACGGTGTCGTACATGTGCCATTGCCAGGAATCCGGCCCCATGTTGCCAAGAGAGGCCGCGATGCCACCCTGGGCCGCAACCGTGTGGCTGCGTGTCGGGAAAACCTTGGTCACGCAGGCGGTGCGCAGCCCCTGTTCGGCCATGCCAAGCGTGGCGCGCAGGCCCGCCCCGCCCGCCCCCACCACGACCACGTCGTATTCATGCACTTCATAGGGATAGGCCTTGGTCATCATCAAATCCTTAAAGCGCCAGCTTGATCAGCGCGAACAGCCCGGTGGCCACGACAAGGCCGGACAGCGAATAGGCAAAGATCACCAGCATCTTGCGGGTGCTGCCTTGCGCATAGTCCTCGATCATCATCTGCGCGCCCTTGGCGAAGTGGCGCATTCCCACCATCAGAACCAGCGCGGTCAGGATGGCCGGAAAGGGCCGCGCGAAGGTGGCCTGCACCACTTCCAGCGGTTGACCCAAGGTGCGGCCGAAGACGTAGATCCAGGTCGGCACCATGAAGGCCAGCGCCACGGCACTGACCTGCATCTGCCAGTGATGCTCGGTTCCGGTATGCGAGGCGCCCTTGCCCTCGGCGCGCTTGCGGGCGGTCAGATATCGCATGGTGGCCCCCTAGACGATCAGGATCGTGATCACGGTCAGCACGACAGAGCCGATGATCACAGCCCAGCCCAGCTTTTCCGCCGTCGGCACGTCCAAGCCGTGGCCCGCGTCGAAATACAGATGCCGCAGGCCCGCCAGATAGTGATACCACAGCGCCCAGGCCGACAGCGTGAACACCAGATCGCCGAACCAGCTTGTCGCCACCGCGTTCGCCCTTGCAAAATCGGTGGGCGAGGTCGCCGCCGCCAAAAGCCACCACACCGCCAGCACCGTGCCCACGATCAACCCGTTGCCGGTGATCCGTGTCAGGATCGACGACATGGAGGTCAGCTGCGGGCGGTAGATTTGCAGATGGGGCGAAAGCGGGCGTTCAACCCGTTTGACTTCGGCCATGGTTTTTCCTTTTGTCCCGCCCCGCGATCTTCGCGCGCAGCATCTGGTTGGTCGTAGATATCGCCTAATTCGGTTTTGTCACCTGCCCGAATGCCGCAGTGCCGCAGCGCCATGGATCATTCCCACGATTTCTTTGCTTTGTGATCACGGAATTTTTTGCCGTGATCACAACGTCAGTCTCCAGTTACCCCCGACAGATACAGCCGGGCCATGTCCTCGGCATATTCGGTGCAGAAGGTGATCGACTTGTCTGAAGGGTCGTAAAATGCGTTGGGCTCGCCGCACCGCGCCACCTTGATCATCACTTCCTGGGGCAAGGCATAGACCTGGTTCAGCGCTGTCACCTCTTCGGCGAGAATGGCCACCAGCGGGTCCTGAGCTGGATCGCCCTGGATCGTCAGCGGGAAAGTACCCCTGGTCCCGGGGTCCAGCCCCTGAAGCAGCACCCCCCAACTGTCTGCCGCCAGCGCATATTCCTCTGGGCAGCGCGCGGCACGATCCGCCGGCAATCCCAGTTCAATGGCATCCTGCTCGCGCAGGTCGGGTTCGGCGCCGTAGTACAGGCAGACCAGATTGAAATAGCGCTGCATGTCCAGCGAATGCTCGTCCCAGAACGGCATTTCATAGCCTGCCGCTTCGGCTTCGAAGGCATAACCCAGAAAGGCGTTGGCTGTGGCATAGGTCAGGCCCGCCGCCGCCTCTTCCTGCCAGCCCTTATGGATCAGCAGCGCCGCCAAGGTATCCGCCGCATCCTCTTCGCGCCCCAGAACCGGCAGGGCCAGCACGTCGATCAAGGCATGACCCAATTCGTGGTAAAAGGTCGCGATGACATTGGACCGCACGAAGTCGGCGGTGGCTTCGTCCTGGGGCAGGTTGTAGTCCTGTCCAAAGGCCGGGCCGCCCAACAGGCAGGCCGCAAGGCAGAGGCTTCTCACAAGGATTCTCCGCGAAAGTTCCCTGTCATCCTGATAAGCCCTCAAACCGGAATCAAGACCCAATAGTCCAGGTCCAGCAGGACCTCTGGCAGATATTTTCCGGCCGCGTCGCGCAGGGCAAAGGCCGCCCCCTTGGTCGCCACCGTGCGCAACCGCAGCGCGCCGACCCCGGGGGCCGCGGTTTCTGCACGGTCCAGAACCTCGCTCCATGCCCGCAGCGTATCGCCCGCCATGCAAGGATTGACATGGGTGCCGGCGTTCAGCGCCACGATCATCTGTGCATTTGCCAGCCCGTTGAAGCTGAGCGCGCGGGCCACCGAGATGACATGTCCGCCATAGATCAGCCTGCGCCCGCCCGCCCGCGCCGTCACATCGAAGTGGACCCTTGCGGTGTTCTGCCACAACCTTGTGGCCAGCATGTGCTCGGCCTCTTCGACGG
>JANMJC010000287.1:0-2576 GCA_031371185.1 Paracoccaceae bacterium
GGGTTCAGCCAGCCCAGGGCGCGGTCCAGCAGTTGCGACTGCAGGGCGACCAGTCCGTCAAGTTCGGAGCCGTCCTTGACAAAGGGCAGGTCGGGGTGGCGCCGGATCGTGCCCGAGGCCGAACAGGGCGCGTCCAGCAGGATGGCGTCAAAGCCCGCTTCGGGTTGCCAATGCAGCGCGTCGGCCACCACCAGATCGGCGGTCAGACGCAGGCGTTGCAGGTTTTCCGCCACCCGGCCCATGCGCGGCCCCGAAATGTCCAGCGCGGTCACCTGCGCGCCCATCGCGGCAAGCTGCGCCGTCTTGCCGCCCGGGGCGGCGCAGAGATCCAGACAGCGCATCCCGGGGGCCGGGGCCAACAGCCGCGCGGGCAGGGCGGCGGCGGCGTCTTGCACCCACCATCCGCCCGCCTGATACCCGGCCAGCCCGGTCACCTGACCCGCAGCGGTCAGCCGCAGGGAGCCGGTCGGCATAACCTCGCCCCAAGGTATTTCGGCGCCCGGTTTGAACGACAGGTCCAACGGGGGCACCTGCGCCTGCACCGCCTCGATCGCGGCGACGGCGTCGCGGCCATAGGCATGGACCATGGGCTGACGCAGCCAGCGCGGCAGCTTCTGCACCGGGCCGGTCAAGGATTCGGGCGCAATCTGGCGCAGCACGGCGTTGATCATGCCCGCCTGATGTGTGGTCTTGCGGCCCGCTTTCGCCAGCGCGACCGCGTCATTGACCACGCCATGGGCCGCCGCTCCGCCCGCGATTTCGTGCAGGGCCAGCCGCAGGATGTTCAGGGCGGGCAGCGGCGGCGCGGCGCGCAGATACTGGCCCAAGGTGATGTCCAAAGGCTCGATCTGGCGCAGGACATCGGTGGCAAGACGTTGAGCGCGGGCCCGGTCCTGCGGTGTCAGCCCTTCCATCAGGGCCTTGTCGGTCAGGGCCTGCGACAGGGGGTGGCCCTCGCCCAGGATCGCGTTCAACAACGCCACCGCGGCGCCGCGTGGCCCCAATCCTTTTGCCATCCGATGCCCCCTACCCGCCTGCCCTTTGCCGCCCTATATCAGCACCACAAGCGGGGTGTAACCATGAGCGACAACTTTCCTGACCTGCCCCCTGCCGCGCAGCGCGCGCTGGCCGAGGCCGAGGCGCGGCGCAAGGCGGGCCCGACCGCCCCGTTGCCCAAGGAATTGGGCGGGCGCGATGGCCCCGAACCGGTCCGTTTCGGCGATTGGGAAAAGAAGGGGCTGGCGGTGGATTTCTGAACCCGCCAGGGCCCCGGGCCTGACCCGGGGCTATTTCAACTGGAAGGTCGCCGATTTCCCTGCGCCCTGATCGACGGTGAAGCGCAGGGCTTCTGCACCGCGCGCTTCGACCAATTGGCAATTGTAGTCGATTTCATAGCCGCTCCAGTCCATTTCGCGGCAAAAATACCCGTCCTTCCACTGCCAGTTGCCGGTCACCTCCCACCCCAACATGTCGCCCGAAATCTGGCCATTCGGCTTGACCTGCAGGCGGATGTTCCAGGTGTCCAGATGCAATTCGTGCCCCTCGATCAAGGACAGGAACTTGTCCCGGTCAAGCACGGTTTGAAAGTCGGCGGCACTGGCGGGCAGGGCGGCCGACAGGGACAGGACAAGATAACGAAGCAGGCGCATGGGACCCCCCGACAGACCGTCAAAGATCTTACGGCGCGGGAAGACGCGCGGATCACTTTGAAGTTCGGACATGCGTCCCGGGAAGGTTGCCGGCCCGCCGTGCCATCAGGCCGCGCGCACTTCGATGGCCGAAAGATCCATCCCCGCACCGCCCAGAATCGTGGCAAGCGGCACGCCGTCCAGCATCAGGGTTGCATCGCCGGAATCGGGGTCTTCCGCCAGAGTCACGTCCGGGTTGGGGTAGACCGTGGCGTCATAGACCAGAACAAGCCCGTCCTGACCTTCGACAAAGTCGGTGATCATCGCCGGGGGCATGTCGGCAGAGTGGTCGTGCAACACGAAGATATCCTCGCCTTCGCCGCCATTGCCATAGTCGCCCGCGCCAAGATGCAGCAGATCGTCGCCCTCGCCCCCGTTCAGAAAGTCGGCAAGGCCATCATCGCTGCCGGTCGGATCGTCGCCGCGAAGGGTGTCGTGGCCGGTGCCGCCATCGACGGTATCGGCCCCCGCGCCGCCCGCCAGCAGGTCCTGCCCGGCGCCGCCCGCAACCCAGTCGTCGCCCTGATCGCCGCCAAGCGTGTCTTCGCCCTCGCCGCCCTGCAGGCTGTCGTCACCGCTGCCGCCCTGCAGCAGGTCGTCGTCTTCCTGACCCGAAAGATCGTCGTTGCCAGCGTCGCCAAACACCGCATCCGCCCCGGCGCCGCCCATCAGAGTGTCGTCGTCTGCACCGCCTTCGACATGGTCGGCACCCGCATCCCCCTTGACCACATCGGTGCCATCGCCGCCAAAAAGGCTGTCATTGCCGCCCAGACCGTCAAGTTGGTCAAAATCTTCGTGGCCCGAGATCTGATCGTCGCCCTCGGTTCCGGTCAGGCCATCGCGACCCTCGGTGCCATCGACCGGCGCCGGTTCATCCAGGATCGCGGT
>JANMJC010000236.1:0-5325 GCA_031371185.1 Paracoccaceae bacterium
CTTCTGACCCATCAACCGCGCAATCTGCGCCGCCGCACTGGGGGTCAGGGTAACGGCGGCCTTTCCGGGAATTCCAAACATCTGAAGCCTCACATGAACCCAAGTTCCAGACGCGCCTCGTCTGACATCATCTCCATCCCCCAGGGCGGATCGAAGGTCATCGCCACCTCAACATCGCGCACGCCGGGCACCGAGGACACCGCATCTTGCACCCAGGTGGGCATCTCGCCCGCCACGGGGCAGCCCGGCGCGGTCAGGGTCATGGCAATCGCGACCTGATTTTCGGCCCCGATTTCAACCGTGTAGACCAGACCCAGATCATAGATGTTGACCGGAATTTCCGGGTCGAACACCGTGCGGCAGGCATTCACGACATCCTCGTACAGGGGATGATCCGTGGTCGAAGGGGCGATCAGCGGGGTGCCCTCAAGTCTGTCTTGCGGCTGGTTCATCAAAGGTCTCTTGCCCGGTCTCTGGGGTTTCTTGACCAATTATATAGGGAATTTTTCGCCAAGGTCCAGTGGGGCGGAGGCGGAAGGGAAAATCCCTGTCCGGTACCCGCAAAACGCCCCGAACCACAAGGTCGGGGCGTGGGCAGGCAAAAGGATGACGGAAGGGTTCAGAAGGGAATTTCGTCGTCCAGATCGGACGCTCGGCCCGCGCCGCCGCCCGCGCCGCCACCCGCGCCGCCACTGCCCGAAGCGCCGCCACCATAGCCGCCGCGCCCGCCACCGCCGGCACCGCCACCGCCCGCACCGCCTGACCCCGATCCATAGTCGTCATAGCCGCCGCGATCATCGCCACCGCCGCCGCCACCCGAGCCGCCGCCGTCCCGGCCGCCCAACAGCGTCAACTCGCCACGGAACTGGCGCAGCACGACTTCGGTGGAATAGCGATCCGCACCCGACTGGTCCTGCCATTTGCGGGTTTCCAACTGCCCCTCGATATAGACGGTGGAGCCTTTGCGCAGGTATTGTTCGGCAATCTTGCCCAGAGCTTCGTTGAAGATCGCCACCGAATGCCATTCGGTGCGTTCCTTGCGCTCGCCGCTGGCCTTGTCACGCCAGGTTTCCGAGGTGGCGATGCGCAGGTTCACCACCTTGCCGCCATTGGGAAAAGAGCGCACTTCGGGATCACGCCCCAGATTGCCCACGATGATGACCTTGTTGACGGATCCTGCCATGTCCTGCTCCCTGATTCCCTCTCGCCCGGTAAGGTTCGGCGGTTAAGGTTAACAAAAACCTATAAAGTGTGGGGGGCGAAGCCGCAACAGGGGGTCTTGCGGGAGGGGGACCGCCGAAGTGCGCGGCGCAGGGCAGGCGGACAGGTCCCGCGCGCGCGACGATGGGGGCGGCATCCGGGCAGATGTGATCTTTCGGACCGCCCCGGGACAGGCTATGACCCGCAGCGACCGCTTCCTTTCGGAACAACGGGTGCTGACATCGACAGGCCGACCCCCTCTGCCCGCGCCAAAGCTGCGACGACGCCGTTCTGGCGCCGCTGGCCGGGGTCGCTTCGGTCGCGCCAGACATCTGTTCTGACCGCGCTGATCCTGTTTCAGGTTCTGTGCTGGGTGGTCTTTGTGGTCGATATCACCGCCGAGCTGCGCGCCGCATCGCCCGGACAGATCCTGGGCACAGCGCTTTTGCCCGAACTTCTGGCCACGCTCGGGCTTGTGGTCGGGATCGGAGTCGAGGTCTTTTTCCTGGTACGGCTGATGCGCCGTCAGGCCAGCCTGGAAAAGGGGTTGAGCATCGCCGCCGGGGCCCTGGGCGATCTGATCGAGGGGTATTTCCAGTCCTGGGGCCTCACCGCCTCGGAGCAGGACATCGCGGCCTTCACCATCAAGGGCTATTCGATTGCCGAAATCGCGCTGTTGCGCAAGTCGGCCGAAGGCACGGTCAAGACCCATCTGAACGCGATCTATCGCAAGGCCGGGGTGTCGGGGCGGGCGCAACTGGTCAGCCTTTTGGTCGAGGACCTTTTGCGGGCGCCGCTGGTGGGCGCGAAAGGGTGATCGGCAAGGCCCTGCCCGCCGCGATGCGGGACTGGAAATTGTCGGGCAAGACGGTATAAGGGGCAAAGCACAAGCAGGGGCAGGCAGATTGCGCGCCGTGAAAACCGGGATATGGGCGGGGGCAGTGACGGTCAGTCTGGCCGCCGCACCGCTTTGGGCCGAAGGGCTGAACCTGTCGGGCGGCGGCAAAAGCAGCGCGTCGTTTTCGGCCAAGACCGCGCTTCTGGACGGGCGTCTGTCCGAGCAATACGAATTTTCTGACCGGCTGAAGCCGGATTATCAGGCGGACGACGCCGAAGACGCGCCCGCCGTGCGTTACAAGGGCAATTACCGGGGCGAATATCTGGACGTCGCCAAGGCGGCGGCGCGGCGCCATGACGTGCCCGAAGAGATGTTCCTGAAGCTGGTGCAGCAGGAATCGGGATGGAACATCGGTGCGGTGTCGCCCAAGGGCGCCACCGGGCTGGCGCAGCTGATGCCGGGCACGGCCAAGAGGCTGGGGGTCGATATCAACGACCCCTCCGACAATCTGGACGGCGGCGCGAAATATCTGCGCATGATGTATGACCGGTTCGGATCGTGGCGGCTGGCGCTGGCGGCGTATAATGCGGGGCCCGAGGCGGTGGAAAAGCACGGCGGCATTCCGCCCTTTGACGAGACCAAGAATTACGTCCTGGCGATTCTGGGATAGGGGCGCGCCCCGGTTCGGCCGGGGCCTCCGGCGGGGAATATTTGGGTCAAAGTGAAGGGGTTTCGGGCGCGTTTTTGCTTGATCGCGTCGCCTTGGGCTGTAAGGGGTCGCGCCGCTTCGCCGCGGATCCGAGGCTTTGTCAGCCCTGGACTGACATCGGTGCGGCCAGCGTCCGGGCAAGGTTCCGGGCGTGGATGGCGCGGTAGGGCTCGAACCAGGTCAGCGCGCCCGAGGCAAGGGCCGGGGCGATCCAGTCTTCCAAGGCGCGCGCGGCAAGGGCGGGGTCGCTGCGGGCGGCAAGAAGGGTGCGGATGTAATCCTGCGTGGCCCTGATCGTGGCGGTGCCGTAACTGGCGGCGGCGATGGGCCCGGGCGCGCCGTGGTTGGGCAGCACGATGCGCGGGTCAAGGGCAGCCAGGCGGTCGAGGTCGCAAAGATGGCTGGCCAGATGGCCGGGCTCTGACACATAGGTCACGGTGTCTTCGACGGTATCGCCCGCCAGAAGGATGCGGTCCTGGCCGAGCCAGACCACCGTGGCATCGTCGGAATGGATGTTGCACTGGATCAGGTCGATGTGCAGGCGGCCGATGAGCAGATCGGCGCGGTCGGTGAAGGTCCGGGTCGGCAGGATCAGCGGCGCGATGGCGGGGGCACCGCTGGAAGTGCCGGTTTCGATCGCGGCGCGGTGGGTTTGCAGGTGATGGGCGGTGCGGGCATTTGCGAGGATCGGACTGTCGGCGAACACCTCGGTGCCCGCGACATGATCGAGGTGCCAGTGCGACAGGACCACGGTGAAGCGGCGCACGCCGGCGGCTTCGAGGGTGTCGCGGATCCGGCG
Source organism: Paracoccaceae bacterium (assembly GCA_031371185.1). GTDB lineage: Bacteria > Pseudomonadota > Alphaproteobacteria > Rhodobacterales > Rhodobacteraceae > CAIYZT01. The sequence continues at coordinate 3,547 of JANMJC010000236.1, forward strand.
GGCATGGGGCAGCGAACAATGGGTGTCATAGATCAGCGCCTCGGCCCCGTCGACCACGGCATAGCTTGCGATCCCCAAGGAAAGGGCACCGTCATCGACCCAGTTGGCGCCGGGTGCAAAGCGGTAACCCGGCACGCGCCCGTCGTAAAATGCCCAGACATGCGGGGCGGGGCGCAGGATGCGCAGATGCATCGGGGCTATTCGGCCGCGATCTTGATCACCGGCTCCATCCCGGCCAGCACCGAGGCCGACAGGTGGCACTTGATCTGGTGGCCGCCGTCAAGCGTGACCATCGGTGGCATCTCGCGGTCGCACAGGCCGGGGGGGGTGACCTGGGATTTCCAGCGGCAGCGGGTCTGGAACGGGCAGCCCGGCGGCGGGTTCATCGCCGAAGGGATGTCGCCTTCCAGAACGATGCGCTTGCGGATCACGCGGGTGTCGGCGATGGGCACGGCCGACAAGAGCGCCTCGGTATAGGGGTGGTAGGGCGGCTGGAACACCTGATCTGTGGTGCCGGTTTCCACCACATGGCCCAGATACATCACCAGCACCCGGTCGGAGAGATAGCGCACGATGGACAGGTCGTGCGAGATGAACAGAAGCGTTGTCTTGTTCTCGCGCTGGATGTCCATCAACAGATCGGTGACCGCGGCCTGCACCGAGACGTCAAGCGCCGAGACCGGCTCATCCGCCACCACGACCTTGGCGCCGCCGGCGAAGGCGCGGGCGATGCCGACACGCTGTTTCTGGCCGCCCGACAACTGGCGCGGCATGCGTTCGGCAAAGGCGCGCGGCAGTTTCACAAGATCCAGCAGGGTCAGCATGCGCTGATGGCGTTCCTCGTCGGATTTGCCGTGCTTGAAAATCTCGAGCGCGCGGATGATCTGGCGGCCGACGGTCATCGAGGGGTTCAGGGTGTCGAAGGGATTCTGGAACACCATCTGCACCGAGGACACCATATCGACGTTGCGCTTTTGAATGGGCGTCGATTGCACGTTTTCGTCAAACAGCATGATCGAGCCGGAGGTCGCGGTTTCCAGACCCATCAGCACCTTGGCGAAGGTGGATTTGCCACAGCCGCTCTCGCCGACGATGGCCAGGGTTTCGCCCTCGCGCGCCTCGAAGGACAGGGTTTCGTTGGCCTTGACCACCTTCTTGGCGCCGCCGCCAAAAGCGCCGGAGGACACGGCGTAGTATTTCTTGAGGTCCTCCATCTTCAGAACCACTTTTCCGATGGCGCCCTTTTCCTTGACCGGGCGGGCGGCGAGGGGGGCCAACCAGTCGATCTCGGTCCATTTGACGCAGCGCGAAGCGTGGCGGTCAGAGTTGGGCACGTCGGACATCGGCACTTCGGCGGCGTTGCAGCGCCCCTCTTCGAAGTAATCGCAGCGCGGGCCGAAGTTGCAGCCCCTGGGCCGTTCATGGGGCAGGGGGAAGTTGCCGGGATTGGCGATCAGCGGGCGCGAGTTCTTGTCGGCCCCGGGCAGCGGGATCGAGCTGAACAGCGCCTGGGTATAGGGGTGGCGCATGTCGTTGAACACTTCGGTGACCGCACCGGTTTCGATCGCCTCGCCGGAATACATCACGCACAGCCGGTCGCAGACGTCGAGGATGAGGCCGAGGTTGTGCGAAATGAACAGCATCGAGGTGCCGTATTTCTCACCCAGCGCCTTGACCAGATCGACAATCCCGGCCTCGACGGTGACATCCAAAGCTGTGGTCGGCTCGTCGAGGATCAGCAACGCGGGCTTGGACATCAGCGCCATGGCGATGACGATG
>JANMJC010000299.1:0-4119 GCA_031371185.1 Paracoccaceae bacterium
CTCCCAGCACGACCGCCGCGACCGAGGCCATCAGGTAGGGGCCGGGAATGGGTTCTCCGATGCCGGTGCTCATGGTCACCGACACCCCGCCCAAAGCGGCGAACAGGCCGCAGACGGCATAGGCCGCGATGCGGGTGGCCGCGACCGGCACGCCAAAACGGAAGGCCGCCTGCGGGTCAGAGCCGATGGCGTAGAACATCAGACCCAGTTTCGACCGGCGGATCGGCACCCAGATCACCGCGGCGCAGATCGCCAGAAAGACCACACCCTTGGGCAGCCATTCGGTCAGCCCGGGCGGCAGGCCCGGCAGGGTCACGCCGCCCACGATCAGGGCGCGCAGCCAGGGGGCGGCCCCGCCGCCGGGGGCGTTCAGCATCAACCGGGCGACGCCCTGCCAGACAAACAGCATCGACAGGGTGACCACGATGTCGGGCACGCGGGTGATCACGATCAGGCTGCCGTTGATCGCCCCCATCGCCGCCCCAAGCGCCAGCACGCCCAGCACGACAAAGGCCGATTGGGTGTCGCTGGCCCCCTCCATCAGCACCGCTGCCGTCACGCTGGCCACCGCCATCATGGCCGCAACCGACAGATCGATCCCGCCCGCGATCACCACCACCGCCATCCCAAGGGTCGCCAGCGCAAAGGGCAGGGCGGCACGGGCAAGGCTGTCAAGTCCGCTGACCCCGAACTCGGGCTGGATCAGTTTGGTAAGGGCGAGCAGCAGGACCAGCAGCACCGCAAGGCCAAGGGTCCAGCCGTTCTGCGCGACAAGACGCCTCATCGGCGGGCCCCGATTTGGCAAGGGGCAGCCCGCGCCGCATCCGGTTTGATCCCGTTCGGGGATGGTCGCTGTCCGATGGTCCCGGGGTCGTCGGGGTCCGCGGCCCAAAGCCCGCTCACAAGATGCCCGGTCCGACCAACAGGTTCGCGCAAGCGGTCCCGCATGGGGAAGCTTGACCGGTCGCGCCGGTCGGGGCGGACCAGGGGGAAGGCGTGGCAGGGTTCAGCGCCCCTGTGCCAAGGGTGCAGGGGCGGCAAATGCCGGTCGCCCCAAGCCTTGCCGCTGATGGGACCCGCGCCGGATCTTCTGACAAGACCCTCGCGGCGACGCCGCTGAACACGCGCCCGATCTGACCCGCATCGCAGGGTCGGCAGATGCAAGCGGGCGCCGCCCATCGCGCAGGGTTTGCCAAAACAGGTGCCATGGCCCGTTCCGTTTTGAGCGTCGCGCCCGTCGGCTGTCTTGCGGCCGGGGCGGTGGGGTGACACTGAATTGACGGCTTTTCTCATCCCGCTGCCGCCGGGGCTGTCATCAGCCCATAGGCCGCGCGCATCAGGGTAGGCTCGTCGGCCTCGGCCGCGTCGATCACAGCCACCACGCGGCCGTTAAACAGCACGACGGCACGGTCGCAGGCCAGCCGCACCTCGGCCAGTTCCGAAGTATAGAACAGAACGGCGGCGCCCTGATCGGCCAGATCGCGGACAAGGGCATAGATCTGGCGTTTGGTTCGGATGTCGATGCCGCGCGTCGGATCGAACAGCAAGAGGGTCTGCACCCCTTGCGCGATCCAGCGCGCGATGGTCACCTTCTGCTGATTGCCCCCCGACAGGCGGCGCACCTCGCCCATCGCCCTTGTGTCGATCTGCAACCGCGCGATGGCGGCATCGACGCGGGCGGCCTCGGCGCGCATCGGGATCGCGCCCCAACGGGCAAGACGCGCCACCAGCGGCAAGGCGATGTTCTCGCGTACCGAGCGCGGCATCAAAAGGGCATGGGCGCGGTCGCCGGGCACCAGCGTCAACCCGGCAGCGATGGCATCGGCGGGGTGGGAAAACCGCACAGGCCTGCCGTTCACCGCGACGCTGCCTTTGGTCGGGCGGCGGTTCCCGGCCAGAACGTCGAACAATTCGTCCTGACCCTGCCCCTCCAGTGCCACCACGCCCAGCACCTCGCCGCAGCGCAGGTCCAGCGAGACATCGGTCAGCCGCGTTCCGGTCGCAAGGCCCTGCACGCTCAGACGCGGCGGGCCTTCTGGGGCCTGTCGGACGGTCGCAGAGGCCGATCTGGCCGGGCTGACGGCCCCGCCCAGCATCATCTCGACGATGCGCTCTTCGATGCCGGGCTCGATGGCGACATCGCCCACGGTGGCCCCGTCGCGCAGCACGGTGGCGCGGTCGCACAGGGCGGCGATTTCGGTGAACCGGTGCGAGATGTAGATGATGGCGCGCCCGGCATCTGCCTCTTGGCGCATGACGCGCAGCACGCGGTCCACCAGATCGGTGGGCAAGGCGGCGGTCATCTCGTCCAGCAGCAGCACGTCGGGCTGGCTGGCAAGGGCGCGGGCAAGATCCAGAATGCGCAGGGTGGCAAGGGGCAACTGGCCGATGCGGTCGCTGAGCGCCAGATCGGGAATACCCAAGGCTGCAACCCAGTGGCGGAAGGCGTCAACCGGGGTGTCGCCCAAGGCCAGATTGTCGGCCACGTCCAGATCGGGGATCAAGGACGGTTCCTGATAGACCGGCACCAGCCCCGATCGCCGCGCCTGCGCCGGAGAGCCGACCGTGCTGTCGCGCCCCTTGATGCGGACATGGCCGCCGTCCGGGCGCAGAACCCCGGTCAGGATTTTGACGAAGGTCGATTTGCCCGCGCCGTTCGCGCCCATCAGGGCCACGACCTCGCCGCGCCGAACCACCAGCGAGGCGTCGTGCAGGGCGATCACCGCGCCAAAGCGCTTGGACACGCCCTTGGCGTCAAGAACGGGCGTATCGGTGGCGACGTCGGTCATGGGGCCTGCTGGACTGCGAGAATGGGGCAAAACCGGCCCCCGGAGTGGTTCCGGGGGCCGGGCAGGGGGTCTTGGGCCGCGCTTATTCGCCCGGTCCCTTGCAGGCGATGATCTGATCCATCGAGTAGGTGGTCCAGCCCGGGATCGATACCGACACCGGCCATTCCGGCGACAGGGCCGGGTTGGCCCCGGCGGCGATCAGCGCCTTGCCCTCGTCAGTGTTGTTGGCCCAGACCGTGGGATCGACCAGCACGGTCTTTTCCGCCGGCATCTTGCCATCCAGAATCTGGATCGCCAGCGCCACGCCCGCACCGCCCACCGATCCGGGGTTGGTTACCGCCGCGCCGACAAGTCCGGGAACCGAGGTCAACTGGCCGACGAAGCCCGCGTTGTCCGCCCCGACGATCGGCACCAGAGGCGCGCCGGATTCCACGAAGGCATCGACGATCACATTGTCGATGCCGCTTGTCCACACGCCATCAAAGGCCATGCCCGACGCGATGATGTCGTTGATCTGCTGCTTGCCCTGATCCTGCTGCCAGCCGGTAAAGACCTCTTGCGCCACGGTGATGTCGGGATATTCGGCCATGGCCTTCTTGAAGCCGACGTCGCGGTCATTGTCGGCCCCGGCACCTGCCGCGCCGCGCATGTAGACGACGGCCCCCTTGCCGCCCATGGTTTCAAACAGCCATTTGGCCCCCAGATAGGCATATTGGGTCTGGTTGTTCGACAGGATATAGGCCGAAGGCTCGGTCACCGCCTGATCGACCGCCACAACGACGATGCCGGCATCCGTCGCTTCCTTGATCGCGGCGTTGATCCCGTCGGCATTGGCGGGGTTGACCACGATGGCATCGACGCCCGCCTGAACAAGGTTGCGGATATCCTCCAACTGCCCGGCCGCATCGGTGTTGCGATGCGCGATGTTCAGGCTTTCCACCTTGCCCGAGGCCAGCGCCTCGGCCTTCATGGCGCAGACCATCTCTTCGCGCCAGCCGTTGCCCTGCACCGTGTTGGAGATGCCGATCTTGTACCCCTCGGCGCTGGCAATGCCGCCAAGGCCTGCGGCCAGGGCCAGCGCGGTAGAGCCGATCAAAAGTCTCTTCATTGGTCTTTCTCCCTGAAATGTGTCGGTCGTTCTGTTCGTGTCGCGTCCTATTTCACAAAGGGGCGCAGGACGTCGCGCGCCAACTCGAATCCGCGTTTGATCTTTTCGTCCGATCCTTCGAAATCGCGGTCTTCGTGTTCGATGATCACCGGGCCGTCATAGCCTGCCCGGTACAGGCCCGAAAACACCTCCGACCAGGTCACCTCGCCCAGTCCCGGCATG
>JANMJC010000370.1:0-3767 GCA_031371185.1 Paracoccaceae bacterium
TGGGCTCGGGCGAGGGGCATGCGCAGTTGCACAACCCCGACTATGATTTCCCCGATGATCTGATCGCGGTCGGCTGCGGGATTTTCCACAGGGTTATGCGGGATCTTTTGGGCTAGGGGTTTCATCCCTGTTTTTGTCCAATTTGATTTCAATCGAATTGGACCGCGCCTGCCTGCCCCGGGGCAGGCGCGATAGGGCGCGCACCCCAGACAGACGCGCTACAAGCCTGCTGCAAACCCCTTGGCCTCTCGCCATTCCGGCTTCGGCCAACGGACCGAAAAACGCTCTCCCAGAGCGTTTTCAGATCGGTCCGAAACAGCCCGCCCATCCCCAAAACTCTGGACAAGCCCCCCCTCTCGCCCGATATAACACCCCATGTCCCTGCCCCCCGGTTTCATAGACGAACTGCGCACCCGCACCACCCTGTCGGCCATCGTGGGCCGCAAGGTTACCTGGGACATGCGGAAATCCAATCAGGCCAAGGGCGATTACTGGGCGCCGTGCCCGTTCCATCAGGAAAAATCCGCCTCTTTCCACGTCGATGACCGCAAGGGGTTCTACTATTGCTTTGGCTGCCACGCCAAAGGCGACGCCGTCACCTTTCTGAAAGAGGCCGAAAATCTGGGCTTCATGGAGGCGGTCGAGGCGCTGGCGCGCGAGGCCGGCATGACCCTGCCCGCGCGCGATCCGCAGGCCGCACTGCGGGCTGATCGCCGCAGCCAACTGTCCGACGTGATGGAAGAGGCGGTCAAATGGTTCCGCCTGCAACTGAAAACCACCGCCGGGGCCGAAGCGCGGGCCTATCTGGCGCGGCGTGGTCTGTCGCAGCAAGCCATCGACCGTTGGGACATCGGCTTTGCCCCCGATCAGCGCCACGCCCTGTTCACCGCCCTGACCGCCAAGGGGTTTGCCCCTGACATGATCGTCGCCGCCGGCCTTTGCGCCACGCCCGACGACAGCACAAAAAGTGCTGGCGGCCCGCCCTATGACCGCTTTCGTGGCCGCATCATCTTTCCGATCCGCGACGCGCGCGGCCGTGCGATCAGCCTTGGCGGCCGTGCGATGGACCCCAACGCGCGGGCGAAATACCTGAACGGCCCGGAAACCGACCTCTTCGACAAGGGTCGCACCCTGTACAATCTGGCCCGCGCCCGCGAGGCCTGTGGCAAGGGGGCGCAACTGATCCTTGCCGAAGGCTACATGGATGTAATCGCCCTGTCCGAAGCGGGCTTTGGCGGCGCGGTCGCACCCCTTGGCACCGCTGTCACCGAAGACCAGTTGCGCCTGGCCTGGCGGGTGGCGGACGAACCCATCGTGGCGCTGGACGGCGACAAGGCCGGTATCCGCGCCGGTCTGCGGGTGGTCGATCTGGCCCTGCCGCTGCTGGAGGCCGGCAAGGGCCTGCGCTTTGCCACCCTGCCCGACGGGCAGGACCCCGACGATCTGATCCGCCGAGATGGTCCTGCCGCCATGCAGCGGGTCATCGTTGCGGCCCAGCCCATGGTCAGACTCTTGTGGACCCGCGAAGTCGAGGGGCGCGTCTTTGACAGCCCCGAACGCAAGGCCGCCCTGGACAAATCCCTGCGCGCCGCGCTGAAACGCATCGCGGATCCGTCGATCCGCAGCCACTACGGCGACGAAATCAACACCCTGCGCAAGGCCCTGTTTTCGGTCGGAAAATCTGCCGAACCCTTCCGCCCGTTTCGCGGTCCGCGCGCGCCCTTCGGCCAAAGGCCCGACCTGCCCGCGCTGCCATCGACCCGCCGCTCGGCACTGGTCTCGGGCACCGAGCGCAGCGAAGAAGACCTGCGCGAGGCGGTCATTCTTGCCACGCTGATCGCCCATCCCGCCCTAGTGGCCCGGTTCGGCGCGGCGCTGGAACGGCTTGACCTGCACGGCGCCGACCACAACTCCCTGCGCGCCCTGATCCTGCAGGCCCATCCCGACGCCCTTGGTCATGCGGTTCGCACCCATGCCGCCGCCGCCTTTGCCACCTTGATGGCCCATCCCCATATCCAAAGTGCCCCACCGGTGAACCCTCTGCAGGACCCCGAGTTTGCCGCTTTGTGCCTGGCCGAGGAATTGGCCAAACTGGACGCCCGCCGCGCCGTTCGCCGCGAAGTCGAAGAGGGGATCGAGGATATTGCCGGTCTCGTCGACGAGGGCCTGACCTGGCGGCTGTCCAAGGCCGCCGAGGCGCGCAATCTGGCCGACCGCCCGCCGCGCGAGGACGCCGCCGATCTGGGCGAAGACCGCGCCGCCCTGTCCAGCCATCTGCAAAACCTGATCGACGGCAAGGTCTGGGAGAAAAAAGCCCGCTGACCGGCCTTGCGTTAACCTGTCTTGAACTTCCGCCCCGCCAGACCCATCTCTGCAGCATCGCCGCACAAAGAATCACTGATTCGCGCACGCACCCCCGTGCAGACCCAATTGATTCGCGCTATTGATTCGCACCACCCCTCTGATTCGCACAAAGGAATTGTCATGGCCGTGAAAGACAGCGACGAAGGCAAACCCGAAACCGAAGAGGCGGATGTCTCGCTGGACATGAGCCAGGCTGCGGTCAAACGGATGATCGCCGACGCGCGCGAGCGGGGCTATATCACCTACGACCAGTTGAACACCGTGATGCCGCCCGAACAGGTGTCGTCCGAGCAGATCGAAGACGTCATGTCGATGCTGTCCGAAATGGGCATCAACGTCATCGAGGACGAAGAGATCGAAGAGGGCGCCGAACCTGCGGGCGAGTTGGTGGAAACCTCGTCGGCGTCGCGCGATGTGGCCGTGGTCACCACCACGACCGAGGCGCTGGACCGCACCGACGACCCGGTGCGGATGTATCTGCGCGAAATGGGCTCGGTCGAACTTCTGTCGCGCGAGGGCGAAATCGCCATCGCCAAGCGCATCGAGGCCGGTCGCAACACCATGATCGCGGGCCTGTGCGAAAGCCCGCTGACGTTTCAGGCCATCATCATCTGGCGCGACGAACTTCTGTCCGAAGACATCCTTCTTCGCGATGTGATCGACCTTGAGGCCACCTTTGGCCGCAGCCTTGACGGCGAAGAGGGCATCGTCGGCCCCGATCTTGAAGGCGTCGATCTTGAAGGTGCGGCACCGCGCCGCGCGTCCGAGCCGGAACTGGACGCCGACGGCAACCCGATCATGGCCGCCGATGACGATGACGAAGACGACGACGGCCAGTCGATGTCGCTTGCCGCGATGGAAGCCGCGCTGAAACCCAAGGTTCTGGAAACCCTGGACCTGATCGCGCGTGACTACACCAATCTGGCCGAAATGCAGGACGCGCGGATGACCGCGACCCTGTCGGAAAAGTCGCGCTTCAGCGCCACGGACGAAGCGGCATATCAGAAACTGCGCAGCGAAATCGTGGTTCTGGTGAACGAGTTGCACCTGCACAACAACCGGATCGACGCGCTGATCGACCAGCTTTACGGCATCAACCGCCGTATCATGATGATCAATTCCGGCATGGTGAAACTCGCCGATGCCGCCCGCATCAACCGCCGCGAATTCATCGAGGAATATCAGGGCTACGAATTGGATCCGACCTGGCTCGACCGCATGGCCGCCAAGGCCGGTCGCGGCTGGCAGGCGCTGATGGAGCGTTCGCGCGAGAAGGTCGAGGAATTGCGCGCCGAGATGGCCGGGGTCGGGACGTATATTGGTGTCGATATTTCCGAATTCCGCCGCATCGTCAATCAGGTGCAAAAGGGCGAGAAAGAGGCGCGTCAGGCCAAAAAGGAAAT
>JANMJC010000375.1:0-7805 GCA_031371185.1 Paracoccaceae bacterium
AGCGTCTGCTCGACCAGGGCCACGTCCTTATCTCTCAACAGCACGATCAGAGCCGGCACCGCCTCCTTCGCCTCCGGGCCGATCGCCGCGATCGCCCCGACGATCGCCGATCTCGTCTCCTTGTCCGCACCCTCCAGCCCCTTGCGCATGTCGTCGTACAACTCGCAGCCGAACTCGCCCACGCCCGCCGGCATCAGCGTGGGCGGCGCGATCAGGCGGATGCGGTTTTCCATCTTGCCCAAGAGGATCAGGTTCGACCGCGCCACGCGGGAATGCGCGATGTCGCCGCAAATCGCCACCGTCAGGCGCTGGATGCGGCCCTTGGCGCGGCGGATGGTCAGCGCGTCCAACAGCGCCTGCGTCGGATGTTCGTGGCGCCCGTCGCCCGCGTTCAGAACTGCGCAATTCACCTTTGATGCCAGCAGGTTGACCGCGCCCGACGCGCCATGCCGCACCACCAGCAGATCGGGCTGCATCGCGTTCAGCGTCATGGCGGTGTCGATCAGCGTCTCGCCCTTCTTCACGCTGCTTTGCGCCACAGACATGTTCATCACGTCCGCGCCCAGCCGCTTTCCGGCCAGCTCGAAACTCGCCTGCGTGCGGGTCGAGTTTTCGAAGAACATGTTGATCTGCGTCATGCCCGACAGCACATCCGACGATTTCACCGTGCGCCGGTTCAGATCGACATAGCGGTCGGCCAGATCCAGAATCGTGGTGATCTCCAGCGGCGAGAGATGCTCGATCCCCAGAAGATGGCGGGCGCGGAAGGACATCGGGGACCTCATCGGCTGCGGGTATCGGGGCAGGGCACGAGGTGGCTTATAGAAAGGCCGGGACGGGCGGGCAAGGTGGTTGTGGCAGGCGCGCAGGGGGCCTAGTTTGGAACCATGGGAATCGACGCCGACATCCGCCTGGACTGGAATGCCGCGCTGGCCGCCTTGGCCTGGCAACAGGATCTGGGTGTGTCGGAAGTGGTGCAGGAAAGCCCGCAAGACAGCTTTGCCCTGCCCGAGGCCGCCCCGTGGTCGCGGCGCCCTGCCGACCCCGCAGCGGCCCCGCGTCCTGTCGCGCAGAACCTGCCCCCGACCGCCGTTTCGGGCGCCGATCCGGTGGCCGCCGCAACCGCTGCCGCCAGCACCTGCGACGATCTGGAGGCGCTGCGGGCCGCCCTCGCCGCCTTTGATCTGTGCGAGTTGAAACGCGGCGCGCGCAACACGGTCTTTGCCGACGGCACCCCCGGGGCCCGGGTGCTGATCCTGGGCGAGGCGCCGGGCCGCGAGGAAGATCTGCAAGGCCGCCCCTTTGTCGGGCCCGCGGGCCAGCTTCTGGACCGCATGTTTGCCGCCATCGGCCTGTCGCGGGGCAGCCCCGATCTGGCCACCGCCTTGTATATCACCAATGTCATGCCCTGGCGCCCGCCCGGCAACCGCGACCCGGACCCGGGCGAAATTGCCATGCTGCGCCCCTTTGTCGAGCGTCACATCGCCCTCGCCAACCCCGATCTGATCGTGACCGTCGGCAATACGCCCTTGCAGGCCCTGACCGGCCAGCGCGGCATTGTGGCGGCGCGCGGCACCTGGGGCACGGCCTTGGGCAAGCCCCTGATGCCGATGACCCACCCGGCCTATCTGTTGCGCAACCCCGGCGCCAAGCGCGACGCCTGGGCCGATCTTCTGTCCATCAAGTCAAGGCTGCAATGACCGATCCCGTCGAAAAACCCTTTGTTCCGGTCCGCATCGCGGTTCTGACCGTGTCGGACACGCGCCGCCCGGCCGACGACCGCTCGGGCGATACGCTGGTCGAACGGCTGACCGGGGCGGGCCACATTCTGGCCGCGCGCGACATCTGCCGCGACGACCGCGCCACGATTGCGGACCGGTTGCGCGTCTGGTGCGCCGATCCGGGGGTGGATGTGATCCTGTCCACCGGCGGCACCGGCCTGACCGGGCGCGACGTGACCGTCGAGGCGCACCGCGACGTCTATGAAAAGGAAATCGAGGCCTTCGGCACCGTGTTCACCATCGTCTCGATGCAAAAGATCGGCACTTCGGCCGTGCAAAGCCGCGCGACCGGCGGCGTGGCGATGGGCACCTATCTGTTCGCGCTGCCCGGCAGCCCGGGTGCCTGCCGTGACGCCTGGGACGAGATTCTGGTCAAGCAGTTCGACTATCGTCACCGCCCCTGCAACTTTGTCGAGATCATGCCGCGTCTGTACGAACACCTGCGCCGCAAATAGGTCGTGCCAAAAGTTTTCGAAAACTTTTGCAATTTCTTTCGAAAGAAATTGGGCCTTACAACCCCGGGCAACCCCGCACTTCGACCGAGGTCTTGCCCGCAATCACGGTCACGACCACCCCGGACCTTTCCAGGACAAAGGGCGCGCCCGAAGTGCCGACCATGTCCGAAGTGGCCGTGACCGCCGAACCAGCCCTTGAGGCGTCGGCCTGCGAGACCCAGATCGTCGGGTCGGCGGTTTCAAAGACCACCGCCTCGTCGCCCGCGCCAAAGCGGGGCAGGTCAAGCCGGGCGGTCAGGCGCAGCCCGTCGTCGATGGGCGTCACCTTGCAACCGATCGCGGTCAGGCCCGCCTCGACCGCCGTGCGTGGCCGGGCATCAAGCGCGGCATGGATGACGGCATCGGGCGCGCCGGCCCCTTCCAGAAGTCCCTGAAAGGTTGCCGTGGCGGGCAGGCAGATATCCTTGCACACCCCCAGATCCATTTTCAGCCGGATCGTGACCGGTTGGGCGGGATCGGTGGCGGTCACTTCGAAGGGCAGCACCAGACGGTCGTGATACCCGATCGAACGCAGGCCGTTCAGGTCGAACACCTCGGGGCTGGGCCAGTGAAACACGACATTCGCCAGATTCTGCGACCCGGACCAGTCGAAGGTCGGCGGTATTCCGGCCTCGCCGGGGGCGCGCCAATAGGTCTTCCACCCCGGGGCCATCCGCAAATCCAGCGCCGCCATCTGGTTGCCGGCGGGGGTCTGCCAGCCGGTGCGCAGACTGGAGGTCAGATCGCCGTCGGCCGACTGGGCCGAAACGCAAGAGGCCGCGGCAATGACAAGCAAGGCGGCAAGAGGGGAACACTGCTTCATCGCGCCAACCTAGGGCTTCGGTGCGAAAGTGGAAATCACTTTCCGGCGAAATCCCGCGAGCCGCCCGTCATACCGCTGCCATTTCGTCGCGCAGGGCTTGAGCCGGGCGGGGCTTCGGTCCATCTAATGGGCGTGAGGGGATTTGCAAAGCCATGGATCTGACCGGAAAATTCCTGATTGCCATGCCGGGTCTGCATGATCCCCGGTTTGAACATTCGGTGATCCTGATCTGTGCCCATGGTTCAGAGGGCGCCATGGGCCTGATCGTGAACAAGCCGATCCCCGATCTGACCTTTGCCGAGCTTCTGGACCAGATGTCGATCACAAGGTCGCAGGCCGGAACTGCGGTTCCGGTGATCTTCGGCGGACCGGTGGAGCGGGGGCGCGGCTTTGTGCTGCATGCCGACGATCAGGGCCGGGCCGAGGGCCGCATCCACATTCCCGGCCGCTTTGCCATGACCACGACGCGCGACATCCTGCAGGATCTGGCGCTTGGCAGCGGTCCGGCCGAGGCGGTTCTGGCCCTGGGTTACAGCGGATGGGGCGCGGGCCAGTTGGAATCCGAGATCGCCCGCAACGACTGGCTGACCGTCGATGCCGATCCCGGTCTGGTCTTCAACGCCGCACAGGGCAACATCTGGATCAGGGCTCTGGCCCGGCTGGGGGTGGATCCCCTGTCCCTGTCGGCAACGGCCGGGCGCGCCTGAACTACCCTAGAAGTCGTGGATATGCTCGATCTGCAACGCGGGGTCGGTCAGGGCTGCGGCCAGTTCGCTGACCCTGACCATGATCAGATGCCGATAATCGCCCTGTCCCTGACGCGGATAGCTGGCAAGGGCGCCCTTGGCGGCGGGTTGATCCGACAGGGCGGTAAACATGATCTGGTCGTTGCCGGCAATCTCGACAAAGCGGCCGCCCTGCGCGGCCCATTCATGGGCCAGATCGGTGAAGGCGGCATAGCGCGGGGTTTCCACCTCGATGCCTTCGGGCCGGGTTGCGATGACCTTGACGTCAGGACTTGCCGCCAGAACCTCGGGCGGCAGTCCGGCCACGATCACCCGCATGCGCAATTCGTCCTGCCCGGTGGCCGCCACTGCCGCCGCGATGACCGCCGCATAGCGCGCCTTCACGCCGTATTCGATGCCCAGGGCCAGCGCGCGTTCGCGGTCGCGCAGACTGCCGGACGAGGCCACTTGCAGCGCCGCCTTGTCGGCCAGGAAATCCCATTTGTACCACGGCACTTGCGACAGGAACGCGGCATAGCGCGCGGCCTGTGCGGCTGAAAGATCGTCCAGTGGGGCGCGCTGCGGCCCGCGCAGCGTGGTGAACAGGCGGCCAATGGTCTCTTCATAGGCGGCTTTGGCCAGCAGTTCGGCGGTGAAACTGACGCCGATGGTATAGACCATCTGCCGCGTCGGCCCGTCGGCCCCCGCCTTGCGTTGCGGCCACCTGGGTCAGGGCGCACAAGGACCCCCAGAACTGGCCGATCGCGGGCAGAAAGGCATAATCCTGCGGCGCGCCGGTGGCGATGACCGCCGCATAGTCTTCGTAGGCATGCACGATGTGCCATTCCGGATAGGTCATCACCGACCGCGACGCCGGGCGCTGCCATTCGGGGGCGACCAGCGGGACATGGGCGCTGGCCAGAAGCCTGCCTTTGCAGGTCAACTCGACCCAGGCGACCGGGCTCAGCAGACCCAGCACCGCCACCAGCAGCACCAAAAGCCCGCGCCTGACCCAACGCCACAGGCGCTTCACGCCCGCAGCCCCATGAACAGCGCGAAGCCTCCAAGGCCGATATGGGGCGCATTCGCCAGGATCTTGAAGCCGAAGGGCAGATCGACCGGCCCCGAAAAGCAGATGGCAAGGTCAAGATAGCCGACCCCGGTGACCAGCCCAAGCACCCCGTCGGCCAGATAGGCCGCGCCGAACAGGGTCAGGAACCACTTGGCGCTGCGATGCGACCACAGCGCCGCCGACAGAGCCAGAAGCGCCGAGGCCAGATGCAGCCCGTCGTCATAGATGTCCAGCGCGAAGATGCCAAAGGCCAGCCCCTTGGCATCGGTCAGCCCGGGCACATAATTCAGCGCCGCCACCGCCGACAGGATCAGGAAATAGCCGAAGGCGATCTTGCGGGTCAGGGTCATGGGAACACCTTCAAAGGGACGAGACATAGCGGTCCCACAGCGCATTGCGGAACAACAGGTCAGGGTCGATGCGGCGCTTGAAAGCGGCAAAGTCAGCCGCCGCGCCGTAGCCTGCCGCGAATTGGTCGGGCCGGGCGTGGGGACGGTAGGGCAGATAATAGGTGCCGCCCAGCCCGATCACCGCCTCGATCAGGGTTGCGGTCATGCGGGCCATGTCCGCCTCGGCGCGCGGCGACATTTCCTGCGAAAACAGCATCACCGCGGCAATGCGCGGCCCGTTTGGCGCGAAGGACAGCATCGCGGTCGGGTCCGGTTCGACCCATCGCAACGTGACGTTCAGCAGGTCTTGAAAGCTTTGCGGGATGATCTGTCGGCAGGCCGTCAGGAACCCGTCAAAGGCGGCGGGTGGGACGAAATATTCGTGCAGGATGTCGGTGCGTGTCGGGTCGCGGTCCTCCAGCGTCACCACGGGTTCGGCCATCAGCCCCGACCGGCTGGCGGTGCCCGCCAACAGGGCGTTCGGCCCGGTCTCAATCCACCAGCGTCGCCGTTTCACCCATTCATTGCCGACCTGCGCCCGAAAGATCGGCCGTGCCGCCCTGGACATCAAGCCCGACCCGGTGACCGGTGGAATTGCTTCGTCCACAGGTGCGTAGCTGGCCAGCATCGCGTGTTCGAAGAACTCTGCACGGTCCACATTCAGCCGACCATAAGCCATCGGCACCCGCGCCACCTTGCCCGCGAAAGCGGCGGCAAACTCTGACGCGGGCAGGGTCTGAAAGCTGGGGGTCAGGGCCATGTTCCGTTCGGCCTCGACCACCAGAGACACGATCTGACCGATCAGCCCATAGCCGCCCATCGCGGCCGAAAAGACCTCGGGGTACTTCGCGCGCGAGGCCGTGATCTGCGTGCCGTCGGCCAACAGCATGTCAACCTCGCGCACGGTCGATCCCATCGGGCCAAAGGCGGTGGGCCAGCCATGGGCATTGACCGAAAAGGTCGAGGCGACGCCGAAATCGGCGTTGGATTGCATGACCTTGGGCGACAGGCCCGCCGGTTCCAGCGCCGCGATCACCTGATGCCAGCGGGTGCCCGCCTGCACGCGGTAGGTCCGGGCGGCAGAATCGATCTCGACCATCGGGGCATCGAAGGTGACAGCATGGCCACCCTGCGGAATGGCCTGCCCGCCCATCGAATGGCGCGCCGCCCCGATGTTGAATGCCCGGCCCGCGGCGCGGGCCTGCGCCATCTCGGCGCGCAAGGCGGCGACCAGCGCTTCGCCGTGATCCGTCATCACGGTATGACGAAAGACCGGCGTTTCCGACAGAAGCGAGGCGTCGTTCAGCACCCCTTCGCCACCCGACGGCGCGATCAGAGCGACGCCGTCAAGGGTAGGACCGCGCCCGCCGACCCAACGGGTCGCGGCCACGCCCGCCGCCGCCCCCGCCCCCACCAGCAGCGTCCGTCTTGTGACCGACATCGCAGACCCCCTTGTTTCCACCCGCCCAACATCACGCGGATCGGCCCGCGCCCCAGTCAGGTTATCCCGACCTTTCGCCGCCCGGACGCTGCGTCACAGATCAAACGTCGCGAAAACCGGCACATGGTCCGAGGGCTGCTCCCACCCGCGCACGGCGCGCAGGATGCGGCTGCCATGGGCGGCGCTTGCGATGTCGGGGGTTGCCCAGACATGATCCAGCCGCCGCCCGCGATCCCCCGCATTCCAATCGGGCGAGCGGTAGGACCACCAGCTGTACAAGGGCCCCGAGGGAAGATCGGCCCGGGTCACATCGACAAAGCCGCCCGCACTTTGGGTGTCGGTCAGATGGGCCACCTCGATCGGGGTGTGACTGACGATTTTCAGCAATTGCTTGTGGTTCCACACGTCATCTTCGCGCGGCGCGATGTTCAGATCCCCCACCAGAATGGCCTTTTTCGGCTTGTCCCCGTGGAAGCCATCCCGCATCTCTGTCAGGAAATCCAGCTTCTGGCCGAACTTCTCGTTCTGCTCGCGGTCGGGAATATCGCCCCCTGCCGGGACATAGCAATTGTGGATGACAACGCCGTTTTCCAGCCGCCCCGCCACATGCCGCGCATGGCCAAGGCTGGCGAAGTCGGTCGATCCCGCGTCTTCGATCGGCAGTTTCGACAGGATCGCCACGCCGTTGTATCCCTTCTGCCCGCGCGCCACCATGTAGCGGTACCCAAGCGCTTGAAACTGCTCGACCGGAATGTTTTCCACCGGGCTCTTGCATTCCTGAAGGCACAGGATGTCGGGTTGCTCTTCGGCCAGCAGCCGGGCCACCAGCCCTTCGCGCAGCCGGACCGAGTTGATGTTCCATGTCGCAAGGGTAAAGCTCATCCGGGGTATCTCCAAAGGCAATCTGGGGGCCAGACTAGGCCGCCCGCGCCCAAGCCTCAAGCCATGAGACGAACGGGCGGCGAGCCCGGGGCCGCGACGGCCTTGCGGGACGCATCCCAACCCCCTAGACGCCCCCGGAGGCCCCCTATCGCACCAGAATCAACCATCCGCAGTGATAGCCCCGCCGTCGCAGTGGGC
>JANMJC010000379.1:0-3620 GCA_031371185.1 Paracoccaceae bacterium
GGTGAAATCAGCGGTGCCCGCCAAAACAACGGATTGGCGGCGATATAGTGAATGGGTCCGAGGGTGCGGATGAAAACGTCAGGGGTCAGGGGACAGGACATCACAGTCTCCGGGATTAGGCTTTGCCCTGTCAGGGTGCGCCCGGGATGCCGTCTTGATCAATCCGGGGGGCTTTCTATTCACGCTGGCCCGGTTTTTTTCACGCTTTCGGGGGATTTTCGCTCTCAGGTTGCGAAATCGGTGTTCCGCGAGGCGAGGATTGCCACGACCTCGCGCAGATGGGCCTCGGCATAGCCGGGATAGGTCTCCCATTCCAACGCGGTCTTTTCGGCAACCTCGTCGGACAGCAGCCGCAAGGGCCGCCCGGTTTGCAGCGCGCGGATATAGGTTTCCGCGGCGCGCTCGAAATAGGTCAGGCGGTTGAAAGCCTCGGCCACGCTGCGCCCAAGGATCAGGACGCCGTGGTTGCCCATGACCATCGTGGTGATCTTGGGGTCGGCCAGCATCTGCGCACAGCGCGCGCCTTCGTCGCCAAAGGCCATGCCGCCGTAATGGTCGTCCACGACGAGGCGGCCAAAGAACATCGCGGTGTTCTGGTCGATGGCGGGCAGGCGGCTGTCGGCCAGACTGGCCAGAACCGTCGCATGAATGGAATGCACATGCATCACGCAGCGCGCATGGGGCAGGGCGCGGTGGATCGACCCGTGCAGACCCCAGGCGGTGGGGTCGGGGGCGTCGGGGCGATTCATGGTTTCGGGATCATTCGCGTCCAGTTCAAGCAGATCGCTGGCGCGGATGCGGGAAAAGTGACGCCCGTTGGGGTTGATCAGAAAGCGCGAGCCTTCAGGGTTCACGGCCAACGAAAAGTGGTTCGACACCGCTTCGTGCAGGTTCAACTCGACCGTCCAGCGAAAGGCGGCGGCCAGATCGACCCGCTCGGCCCAATGGGAAAGGTTGTGCAGGGGGGCGTTCATGCGGGCTCCTCAAAGGGCCAATGGCCCGTGGCAAAGGTTGCGATCGTGTCAACGATCAGGGAAAATGACTGTGCCGCCCGGGGAACGCTGCGGCGGGCGCGCAGGTATCCGTGCACCAGACCCTGCGCGTTCGACCAATGGGCACGGCCCCCGGCAGCCGAGATCCGGTCGGCATAGTGGCGCGCGTCATCCGCCAGCGGGTCACATTCCGCACTGATGGCAAGCGTGGGGGGCAGGCGGGTGAAATCGGGGTCGCACAGGGGATTTGCGGTGGGGTCATCCATCGGGGCCGGGCCGCCGTGGCGGATGTCCTTGTAGAAAATCACGTCCTCGCGCGTCAGCATCGGCGCATGGGCATGGGTCAGGCAGGATCCGGCGTTCAGATCGCCGCCAAGTCCGGGATAGATCAGCACCTGCCCAAGGATGCGCACGGCACTGCCGCGCAGGGCATGGGCGCAGGCGGCGGCCAGGTTGCCCCCGGCCGAATCGCCGACCAGCACCAGGGGGCCTTCAATCGCCCTTGCGACAGCGGTTGCATCGGCGAAAGCCGCCGGATGCAGGTGCTCGGGCGACAGGCGATAATCCGCGGAAACCACCGTCAGACCGCTGCGGGCCCGAATGTCGGCGCAGACATCATCGTGGCTGTCGAGCCCCCCGACAACAAAGCCGCCGCCGTGAAGATACAGCACCGTGGCCGGCCCGGCGCCGGGATAGATGCGACAGGGCACCCCGCCGACGGTCTGATCCTGCGCGGTGACCCCCGGCGGGTAACCCTGAAAGAACTGCCGGCACATCCGGTCATAGATCTCGCGCTGGCGCGAAACCGGAAAGGTGGCGGTCTCGGGCGGGTAGAAATCATCGGTCCGGGCAATGAAGGCCCAGGTGGGATCGTCGATTACGGTTTGGTAATCCATTCGCGCGACACTCATTGTTGCGAGTTGCGCCAGCAAACCACCGATGGCCCGGTCTTTCAATCCAGCGGTGCAAAACAGGCCAAATCGAACACGAACCGACCCGATTTTCGCCATGGTGGTCCGGTAAGATTGATTCAATTCGGATGGAGGGCACCATGCAGATAGTCAGATCGATCGAACACGACGCAAGTTCACCCGTGGGGTGGGCCGTCAGGACCCTGCTTTTGTCGCAGGACCCCACCGGCACCATCGCACGACGGCTTGCAGCCCTGGGGTGCAGCGTCGAACACAGTACCGAACTGTTTTCCGCCCTGGATGCCGTTCTCAGCGATCCCTCGGGCTACGGCCTGTTCGTCTTTGACACCGACAGCTTCGGGGGCCTGATTTCGGGTCAGCGCGCGTTTCGGTTGCTGGGCGAGGTGGTTCACCGGGTTCCGATGATTCTGGTCAGCGAACAGTGCCAAGAGCAGGTTTTTCCGCAAGAGCGTGACGCCCCGACGATTCTGCGCGCGCCCCTGTCGTCGATCGCGCTGCGGGTCGGCTTCGAACATGTGTTGCGCCATCGCAAGATGGTCTTTGCCTGACCTGCGCCAAAAGCCGCACAAAGCCCTGCCCCAATGAAAAAGGCAGCCGTGCGACCGGCTGCCTTTCGAATTTCGATCTGCGGTGGGACTATGCCAGCGAGATATTGATCGCCGACTCGCGGCCATCGCGGCCTGCTTCGATGTCGAAGGTCACGGCCTGACCGTCTTTCAGGCCACGAAGACCTGCACGCTCCAGCGCGGTGATGTGAACGAACACGTCCTTCTTGCCACCCTCGGGGGCGATAAAGCCGAAGCCTTTAGTTTCGTTGAACCATTTCACGGTGCCATTGGCCATCGTGAGTCTCCTGTCTATTTACCGTCCGCGAAGTGCGACGGCCTGGCCTTGTCAGCTGTGGTCGAAGCTGTAGCCGAAAAACGGACAGGGATCGAGGTAGTTAACGTAGCGCCGACATGATGACTGCAACTGAGCCAAAAGGCAAGAGAAAAGCCCTCAGACTTGTTGGGTGGATCCGGCGGTGAAGGTGCGGCGCAGAACCAGCAGCAAACCAAGGGCAAAAAGGGCGGCGAATCCTACCTGCATCCAGGTCACGAAGAACTGCCCGAACGTGGCTTCTGTGAAGATCTGGCCAAGGACGGCAAAGGCAAGTCCGACCCATCCAGAAACCAGAACCATGATCGCGGCCATCGTCGCCTCCTGCTTGATGCAAGGTGATGAAAGCGTTGGAATACGGCAGCAATAGGGCAAAAGGGCGGTGGATTCGGGGGATGGGCCGCAATTGCGGTGGGCTACTTGGAAAAATCCAGTCGCCGCAACTCTTCCAGAAGGTCCAGCAACAGGTTCAGGCGTTCGGGGCCGTAGCGCTGTTCAAGCCGCGACAGCAAGAGCCCGCTGTGCGACGAATGGGCCGCGATCAGCGCCAGCCCGGCTTCGGTCACGGAGACGATGGTCTTGCGCCGGTCGTGACGGTCGGCGGCGCGCGACAGCAGCCCCTCCTCCTCCATCGCGCGCAGAATGCGGGTCAGGCTGGGCAGCAAAAGGCAGGCGGCCTGCGCAATCGCGGTCTGCTCCATCGGACCCTGTTCCTGAACGACCCGCAGAACGCGCCATTTCTGCTCGTTTATCCCCGAAGTCGCGAGCATGTCGCGAATCGGTCCCATGACGCTTTCGCGCGCCCGCAGCAGGGCGA
>JANMJC010000382.1:0-1630 GCA_031371185.1 Paracoccaceae bacterium
ATGTCTTCGATGCGAACGGGGCCCGATTTTACGGCAACACGGATCAGACGGCGGCCTGAACCTTGGCAATCTCTTTCTTGATCTTCAGCGCGTTGACCGAAAGCTCTTCGTCCTTGGCCTTGGCAAGATAGGCATCAAGCCCGCCGCGATGGTCGACCGAGCGGATGCCAGCCGCCGACACGCGCAGGCTGAACGACCGGCCAAGCGCGTCCGAGATCATGGTGACCTCGTTCAGGTTCGGCAGGAACCGGCGGCGGGATTTGTTGTTGGCATGGCTGATCGTGTTGCCAGACATCGGGCCCTTGCCCGTAAGTTCGCAGACGCGCGACATCTTGGTATCCTTCGTTTGAACGTTCTGGACGTCCGGGAACGGGCCCGGATTCCGAAATTGATTTGGGGCGTTTACGGTCAATCCCGGGGGACGTCAAGCGTTGAACCGCAGGGTCGCGGCGGAAAGGCGGGCAGGATCGGGGCGACCGGCGCCCGATCCCTGCCGAACCGGCTTGACCTTGGCGCTGCAAGTCGCAAGGAACGGCGGCAGCCAAGGGAACCGCGCCATGATCCTGCCCGTCCATGAACTTGCCGCCCTTGGCACGGCCACCTGCTGGGCCACCTCGGGGCTGATCGCCTCTGATGCCGTTCGCGCTTTGGGGCCGTTTCACTTCAACCTGATCCGGCAGATCTTCGTGACCGTCATTCTGCTGGCGGTTGTCGCCCTGACCGGGGGCTGGCAGGAGCTGAGCGCTGTCCAGATGGCCATGCTGGCGGTGTCTGGGGTGGTTGGCATCCTGCTGGGCGACACACTGAACTTTGCCGGCGTCGGGCGGCTGGGACCCCGGCGCGGGGGGGCGGTCTTTGCCCTGAACGCGCCGATGGCGGCGATTCTGGGTTGGACCTTTCTGGGCGAGGCCCTTCCCCTGCAGGCCTGGGCCGGGATCGCCCTGGCCGCCCTGGGCGTGGCGCTGGCGGTGCTGGGCCGGCCCCGGCAGGGCGCCCACCGTCTGGAAACCCTGCAAGGGGCGCTGGTGGCGGGTGTTCTGTTCGGCTTGGGCGGAGCCCTGGGTCAGGCGGCGGGGTCGCTGATTGCAAGGCCGCTGATGGCGGGGGGGCTGGACCCCTATCTTGCGTCCTTGGTGCGGGTCGGCGCTTCGGGGGCGGCGATGGCGGTTCTGGCGGCCACGCCGCTTGCCCCGGCCCTGCCGCACAAGGTCACCCGGACAGCGCTGATGCTGGCGCTGGCCACGGCGGTGATCGGGCTTTTGATCGGCATGACGCTGTTTCTCTATGCCCTGCAAGGGGCCGAGACCGGGATCATCGCCACCTTGTCGGCCACGTCTCCGGTGATCATCCTGCCGCTGCTGTGGTTGCGCACCGGGCAAAAGCCGACCGGCGTCAGCGTGCTGGGGGCCGCTTTGGCGGTCGCCGGGCTGGCGTTGATCTTCACGCGGTAGGGCGCGGGTGTTCAGGGGATGCTGCTGGTGGGGAAAAGCAGGGCTTTTGCTGTTCAACCCGATCTGGCCGAGTGGATCCAGACGTTTTCCCGCCGGGTCACGCGCGGAATGCGCGTTCAGATCCTTGTCATGGATCATCTTTGGCTCGTTGCAGCCAAGGTCCCGCCCGCTCGGGAAGA
>JANMJC010000385.1:0-11474 GCA_031371185.1 Paracoccaceae bacterium
GACCAGTCGTTGAACCGCTTGACCTCGGCCAGCGCCAGGAACCGCAGCCCGCGCGCCCGCAGGGCCTGTCCGACCGTCGCGGGGTCTGCGCCGTCGAAAAGGCGGCGGCCAAGGTCGTTGCGAAATTCGACCCCGACACAGCCCAGATCCGCCGCGAGGTTCACGAAGCCCTCCCACCCCTGTTTCGGGGCGGTCATGTGATTCAGCGCAAAATCCAGCATTTCAGGGTCTTTCCGGGACAAGGGGAAGAGGGGGTCTTCGCTATATGGAACTGATATTCCATTTTGCGACAGGATCAACGCGCTTGACGGTGGGCCCTCGGAAAAACTAAGCCCGGGGTCGTTCATGACGATAAATCGGCAGAAAGCCGCCCCTTCCTGCGCCCCGGCCCCCGAAGCGACGTCGCGTGCGCCCGTCAGATCGATTCGCGCAAATGCAGTTGTACGGGCAGGAAATGCTGCGAGCCGTGGGGGATGGGGTCGCCCAAAGCTGCGCGGGCCATCTGCACGGACAGGGCGCGGCACAGGTCGGGCAGGGGGGTGGCATTGACCAGCGTCACCCAACCCGCGCCAAGGGCCGCGCGCGATTCCGGGGTCAATTCATTGACCACCAGCACCACCTCTCCGGGTTGGCGCATCTGCTGCAGGGCCGCGATGGCCCCCTCCATTCCGCCCCCCGCCACATAGATGCCGCGCAGATCGGGGTGCTGGGCCAACAGGGACAGGGTCGCGTCATAGGTCAGTTTCCGTGTCTCCAGATTGATCACGGCGGACAAAACTTCCAGATCGGGGCGCTCTTCGCGCAGATAGGCCCGCAGTCCGGTTTCGCGCAGGTCGTGGCCATGCCAGCGCGCGCCCCCGACAAAGATCGCAACCTTGCCGGGCCCCTGTGCCGCAAGGCCGATCATCCAGGCCGCCACCCGCCCGACCTTCAGATTGTTCAGCCCCAGATATCCCGACCGCACCCCCTGGGCAAAGTCGGACAACAGCGAAAAGACCGGAATGCCCCGCGCTTTCAACTCCTCGACCGCTGCCGTGATTTCGGGATGGTTGACGGCCGTTGCGGCGATCACGTCGCACTTCTGGCCCATCTTCCGCATCAGCGCGGCGATCTCGCCCGGGGCCTGACTGCTGGCAAACTCCAGATGCAGTTCGGGCCAGCACCCCGGAACGGATGCGAAGGTCTTGCTGACCTCCTGCGCCAGGTCGCGGTAGAACTCTTGCCCGGATTTGTGCAGAAGGACGCCGAACCGCAGGATCGGCAGCGATGCCGGAAGTGTCCCCAGACGCGCCGTCGCCGGATGACCCAACCGCTGCGCCGCCTCAAGGACCTGCGCCCGCGTCGCAGGCGACACCGCCTCGCGCCCGTTCAGGATTCTGTCCACGGTGGCCACGGAAACCCCCGCCGCCTGCGCCAAAGCCGCCATTCCCGGTCGTCGTGCCATGTAGGTCCTGATGAAAATTCGTCAAATCAGCGTCTAGCATGATGAATCGTCCGGGGCCAGACCAGAATCGGGTATCACGAGACGTGGAATATATGTTCTACGATGTGCCAAGGGCTTTGGACTTTGGCCGCACGACGGGAGGCAGGATGTCAGGACGGGATTATTCACTGCTGGGCGCGGATGGCGCTGCCGCTGTTGCCACGGGTCTGGCCGCCGCCGAATGGTATCACACCGATGTGCCCCGCAAGGACATGAAGGATCTGATGGCGCGCTCGGACGGGCCCGCCCTGCGCGACACGGCGATCCTGTACGGGGCGATGATCCTGTTCGCGGGCCTTGGCATCGCGCTATGGCCGACCTTGTGGTCAGTCCCCTTCTGGCTGGCCTACGGGGTTCTGTACGGCTCGGCTTCGGATTCGCGCTGGCACGAATGCGGCCATGGCACCGCCTTCAGGACGCCGTGGATGAACACCGTGGTCTTTGAAATCGCCTCGTTCATGATCATGCGCAATTCGACGACCTGGCGGTGGAGCCACGCGCGCCACCACACCGACACCTATATCGTCGGGCGCGACCCCGAGATTGCGATGATGCGGCCGCCGGTCCTGTTCAAGGCGATCGGCAGCTTTTTCGGCATCCCCGAGGTGATCGATTTTTTTCCGCGTCTGGTCAGGAATGCGATCGGCGGGCCGACGGCGCAGGAGAAAACCTTTGTGCCGCAAAGCGAATGGCCGCGGGTGACGCGCATCGCCCGGATCTGGCTGGCGATCTACGCGGCGACGCTGGCGCTTGCCCTGTGGACGGGGTCGATCCTGCCGCTGATGGTGATCGGTTTGCCGCGCATCTATGGCGCCTGGCACCATGTGCTGACCGGTCTGTTGCAGCACGGCGGGCTGGCGGACAACGTGATCGACCACCGCCTGAACAGCCGCACCGTCCTGATGAACCCGGTCTCGCGGTTCATCTACTGGAACATGAATTACCACGTCGAACATCACATGTTCCCGATGGTGCCGTTCCATGCCCTGCCAAGGCTGCACCAGATGATCAAGCACGACCTTCCCGCGCCCAGCCCGTCGATCCTTGCGGCCTGTGCCGAGATGTGGCCGGCCCTGTTGCGCCAGTTGAAATACGAAGACCATTTCATCCGCCGCACCCTGCCGGCCAGTGCCAGACCCTACAAGGAAGACTTTCACAAGACGGCCCCCGGCGATCAGCCGGGCCCCGTCGTCGCCGCGAATTGAGAGACCGTCCCATGCCCCAGTGGATCCGCGCCTGCGCCACCGACGACATCGACCCCGAAGACCTGATCCGCTTTGATCATGGCCGCGACACCTATGCCATCTACCGTGCGCCCGATGGCAGGTTTTACGCCACCGCCGGCAGATGCACCCACGAAGAGGTGCATCTGTGCGACGGGCTGGTGATGGGCCATCTGATCGAATGCCCCAAGCACAACGGCCAGTTCGACTATCGCACCGGCGAGGCCCGGCGCGCCCCGGTCTGCATCAACCTCAGGACCTTTCCGGTCAAGGTCGAAGGGGGCGATGTGTTCATCGAAGTGCCGACTTGACCGCGCGCCTGACGGTGCGCGATCTTCTGGACCAGCGCGGCAAGCATCAGTTCGCCATGCTGCGCGTTGAAACGCTGGAAGAGGCCGAGGCCGCCGAACGTGCCGGCGTGGAATTGCTGTCGGTGCCGCCCGCGATGATTATGGACCGCCGCTTTCGCGACGCGGCCCCCATGGCCTTCGCATTTCCGGGCGACAATTTCTATGAAATCGGCGACACGGCGGATTTCCTGAAATGGGCCTTTCCGCTGTTCAAGCACGGGGCCGACGGGTTCTATTGCTCGGGGTCCTTGCAGACGGTCAGGGCGATGGCCGACCACGGTCTGCCGGTCTGCGGTCATGTCGGGCTGATCCCGTCCAAACGCACCTGGACGGGCGGGTTCAAGGCGGTCGGCAAGACGCTGGACAGCGCCAAGCTGGTCTGGACCCAATGCAAGGAACTGGCCGAAGCGGGGGCCTTTGCGGTCGAGATCGAGGTGGTGCCGCATGCGATCACCCGGGCGATTGCCGAGCGGACCGGGCTGTTCCTGATCTCGATGGGGGCAGGGGCGGGCGGGCATTGCCAGTATCTGTTCAGCGACGACGTGCTGGGCCAGAACCGGGGCCATCTGCCCCGCCACGCCAAGGTCTACGCCGATTTCGCCGCGGAACAGGCACGCCTGCAAGCGTTGCGCGTTGAAGCGATGGGGCGCTTTGCGGCCGACGTTCACGCCGGCGATTACCCTGCGCCCCAGCATCTGGTCGACAGCGACCCGGGCATCGTGGCGCAGTTTCGCGACTGGCTGGAGGGCCAGGACTAGGCCTGCGGGCCGTCAGGAATTCCTCGAAAGAGGTCCGGCACGAAAAACGGGGCGAGCCGGCGCTCCGCTTGGGAGGATACAATGAAGAAGACCCTAATCGTTGCTGGTTTCGCGGCCCTGATGGGCACCAGCGTCCTGGCAGACGGCGTCGGTGTTTCGATGGCGCTGTTTGACGACAACTTCCTGACCGTGCTGCGCAACGGCATCCAGACCTATGCCGACGCCAATGGTGTGACGGTTCAGATCGAAGACGCGCAGAACGATGTGGCCAAGCAGTTGGACCAGATCAACAACTTCATCGCCTCGGGTGTTTCGGCGATCATCGTGAACCCGGTCGACACCTCGGCAACGCAGGCCATGTCCGATGCCGCCGCTGCCGCGAACATCCCTCTGGTCTATGTCAACCGCCAGCCGATCAACGTCGATACGCTGCCCGACAATCAGGCCTTCGTGGCGTCGAACGAGGTCGACTCGGGCACTTTGGAAACCATCGAAGTTTGCGCGCAACTGAAAGCCGCAGGCAAAGACAACGCCAATGTCTATGTGATGATGGGCGAACTTTCCAACCAGGCCGCCGTGCAGCGCACCGCCGACATCCATGACGTCATGGCGGCTGGAACCTGCGCCGTGACCCTGAACATCATCGACGAGCAGACCGCGAACTGGAGCCGCGATCAGGCGCAGTCCCTGATGACCAACTGGCTGTCGACCGGTACGGCGTTTGACGGCGTGATTGCCAACAACGACGAAATGGCGATCGGCGCCATTCAGGCAATTAAGGCCGCGGGCATCGACATGGCCACGGTCGTCGTCGGCGGTGTGGATGCCACCCAGGACGCGCTGGTGGCGATGCAGGCGGGTGATCTGGACGTGACCGTGTTCCAGGACGCGGCCGGTCAGGGCTCGGGCGCTGTCGATGCGGCGGTCAAGCTGGCCAAGGGCGAGGCTGTGGACCAGAAGGTCTATATCCCGTTCCAACTGGTGACCCCGGCGAATGTGGCCGACTATCTGGCGAAGAACTGACCGGTTCCGAACCGATCAACCGGGGGCGGCGCACAGGCTTCGCCCCCTTTTCCTGCATCTGGTGTAACATGCCGGCCAGCAGAAGACTTTTGGCGTTGGGGGAAGTCGGATGACACAGTCGAACCACGGCCTTGGCGGTTTGAGATATGACCCGTCGAAGAAATCGCGCGCCTCGGAATGGAACGTTCTGGCGGCGCTGATCCTGATCATTATGGTGTTCGAGGGGCTGAACCGCCTGAACGGTACCAGCTTCTTGTTCAACATGCGCGACAACGTTGACACATTGTTCAACCAGCAGCGGCTGGACATCATCATCTTGCAGGTTTCAATCACCGGGATCATCGCGCTTGGCGTGACGCAGGTGATCATCCTGGGCGGGATCGATCTGTCGGCGGGGTCCGTCGTGGGCGCCACGGCGATGATCACCATGAGTTTCGCGCAGACAGCACTGGTCAACGGCGCGCCCAACCCCAAGGCCGTGTTCGGCGATTGGGCGATGGATCTTCCGGTCATCGTTCCTATTCTGGTGGGTCTGGTCTGCGGCACGTTTGCGGGCATGATCAACGGCCTTCTGGTCGCCTATACCAAGATCCCGCCCTTCATCGCCACGCTTGGCATGATGGTCTCGGCGCGCGGCGTGGCGCGGTGGTGGTCGAACGGGCAGCCGGTGTCGTTTCCGTCGGAAAGCTATGGCGCGTTGGCCAATGGTGATGTTCTGGGCAATCTGACCGTCGGTGTGTTCAGTTGGGACGGGCAAAACCCGGCTGTCGTCTTTGTGGCGCTTGCCGCGCTGTTCCAGGTCATCATGATCTACACGCTCTACGGCAAGCGCAGCTATGCCATCGGCTCGAACGAGGCGGCAGCGCGCATGTCGGGGATCAACGTCGACCGCCACAAGGTGCTGGTCTATTCCATCGCGGGGATGCTGGCGGCGGTGGCCGCGATCCTGTTGACCTCGAAAACCCTGACCGCGCAGGCGGGCATGGGGGTGATGTACGAGTTGGACGCCATCGCCATGGCGGTGATCGGCGGCATCAGCCTGTCGGGCGGGCGCGGGTCGATCGTGGGCACGGTGCTGGGGGCGGGGATATTCTCGGTGATCATCTCGGGCTTCACCTCGATCCAGCTGGACGCCTATTATCAGGAAATGGTCAAGGGCGCGATCATCGTGGGGGCCGTGGTTCTGGACCAATGGCGCCAAAGAAACCGGGCGCGGGGGTAAATCATGGGCGATGTCATTCTTGAAACGCGGGGCCTGACCAAGCATTACGGCGGGGTCCATGCGCTGGACGACGCCAACTTTGTCCTGAAAGCGGGCGAACATGTGGCCGTGGTGGGCGACAACGGTGCGGGCAAATCGACCTTCGTGCGCCAGATCACCGGGGTCGAACAGCGTACGGCGGGCCAGATCTTTTTCGACGGTCAGGAAATCAGCCACGCGGGCCCGCTCGAGGCGCGCGAGGCCGGGATTGAAACCGTGTTCCAGACCCTGGCCCTGGCCGATGATCTGGACGTGCCGTCAAACCTGTTTCTGGGCCGCGAACTGTTCAAGTTCCGGCTGGGGCCGTTTTCCTGGCTGGACCGCAAGACCATGCGCGACCGCACGCTGGAGGCGCTGAAGACCACGGCGGTCAAGATCCCCAACGTCGACAACCCGATCCGCAACATGTCGGGCGGGCAGCGGCAATGCGTGGCCATCGCGCGCACGGCGGCTTTCGCCAGCAAGCTGGTGATCATGGACGAGCCGACGGCAGCCCTTGGCGTGCAGGAAACCGCGCAGGTCGAAAACATCATCCGGGGATTGAAGGAACGCGGCGTGCCCCTGGTTCTGGTCAGCCACAACCTGCGGCAGGTCTTCGATCTGGTCGACCGGATCGTGGTGTTCCGGCGCGGCCGCATCGTGGCCAGCCTGCGCCGGGATGAAACCGACGGCAACGACATTGTCAGCTACATCACCGGGGTCAAGGGCACCGGAGAGGCGGCCTTCGCCTGACGACCGAATGCAGGTAGGGCCAGGGGGCCACCGCGAAACAGGCAGGCGCGGCGGGGCGAGACGGGACCCTCGGACCGTCAGCCTTCTGCCATCCGCCCGACCACGATCAGCACCTGATAGTCGCGGGTGCTGCATCCTTCGACCGACGGCATCGCAAGGCCGGGGTCAAGCGGAAACCCCTGCGTCGGCGTCTTGTCAGGGGTGCAGGATTGACCCTGCCGGGCGGTATAGACGGCGGCACGGCAGCGCAGGTGGGTCACGTCGTAGATCGTGGCGCCGTCCGACAGGGTCCAGCTTTGATGCCCCTGCGCATCCGGCGCCTGAACCGTCAGAACGGCGGTCACCTCGCGACCCCCGGTGACCACATAGGCCCCGGCGGGCAGCGGAAAGACCGGGGCTTGCATGATCAGCCCATGTTCTTCCAGCCACCAGGCCGAGGGATCGAACTGCCAGCCGCGCGGGGCCATGCCGCCTGCCGCCACAAGGTCGGCATAGTCGCTGATCCAGACGCCGCGCGGGCCCGGATCCTCTGCCCAGAAGCCCCAGGTCTGGGCATCGGTCCCCGACCTGGCCTGCGGGTCGCCCAGGGCGGCGATGTATTGGGTCGGGCCTGAAACAAGGACGGCTTCGGCCAGCATCGGGGTCGGGGCGGCAAGAAGGCCAGCGGTCATCGCCAGAACAAGGCCTGGAACCGCAAATCCGGAGGCATCGCGCATGATCGTCCCTTTCGGTCGCCGCCGGGGCACTGGCCACCCAGGGCCCGCGCGGCGGACAGGCGAAGTCTAGGGCGCAAATCCCGCAAGTCAAAGAGGGGATGCCGCGCCGGGCCCGACGGTGCGGCGCGGGCTGGTCGTCGACGGCGGGCAGAGGGGCAGATACGCCCGCCGAACGGCCTGTCCTTCCTTGCCGAAGGGCGGGCGATTGGCCTGACTAGGCCGCGCGGTGCCAAGCGCCGCCCGGTCGCCCCGGGGCGCGAAGGAATGACCGTTTCATGCGCGGAATGGCGGGGTGATCCGGTCGGGTGCGGCAATCCCTGCGGTCAGGGCGGTTCTGCCACGCGGTCGGGCGGACATCCCGGGCGCGCGCGGGCTGGACCGGCGTCCGCCGTCGAAGGGGGGCAGGGACCCTTTGCTTCCGGGTCAGAAGCCATCGGGCAAGGTGAGGGCTTCGGCGGCCCGAGGGGGCGCGCGCGACATGCAGCATCCCCGCCCGCGCCGACACCCGGGGCGGCCGATCTGCAACCGGCGGTGACGGGACAGGGACCGGCGGGGAATCGGCGGCCAGGCTTGCGGCGGTCTCAACCGGGGCGAGAATGGCCGACAAAGCGGATCGACCACAGCGGGTTTCCGCCGTCGGGCTTTCGGGTTCACCCGCCGGAAATCCCGGTGAATCTGGCAGAAAGGTTAACCAAAGCCTAATGTTAACCTCAATTTTGGTTGATCCCCGGGGGACCAGGCCCTAATCACCAAGGCGTCTTTGTGCGTTGTTTTGCGAAGGACGCTCGGTCATCCTGCGGGAACTCGGGTCTGTTCGTGTTTACCCCCTTGTATCCCCTGCGCACGGTCCAGCGTGCGTGAACCGACAGCTTGACGAGGCATTGCGCAATGGCGCGGATCTACATCACCGGCGCGAACGGCATGCTTGGATTCGAGCTGCTGTCCTGGCTTTCGGCCACGGGGGGCCACGAGGTGACCGGCATCGCCCGACGCCGCCCGCCGGTTCCCCTTGGAACTCTTGACCTGTCCCTGTGCGCCACGCCGCTGGATGGCGGCTGGTTGCCCGACAGCGCCCGCGACGCCACGATCCTGCATTGCAGCGGATTGGCCAACCCGCGCATTCCCTTCGACAACTTTCAGGACCTGTCGCGTCAGGAGATCGAGCCGAACCTTGGCCTGATCGAAACGCTGGTGGCCAGGGGCTGGCGCGGGCATCTGATCTTTCTGTCCTCGGGCGGCACGGTCTATGGTGACCCGCAGCGCCTGCCGATCAAGGAATATGACCCGACCCATCCGCAAAGCCCCTATGGCCTGCAAAAGGTCATGCTGGAACAGGGCTTTGCCTATCTTGCGCACCGCTACGGGTTTCGCCTGACGATCCTTCGGGTGTCCAATCCCTACGGCGCGCAGGTCGCCAAGGCGGGGCAGGGCGTGATCCCGATCCTGATCGACGCGGCGCAGCAGGCCAAGACCTTTACCCTGATCGGAACCGGCGACGAGGTGCGCGACTATATCCATGTCGAGGACTTCTGCCGCGCTGTACAGGCGGTGATCGCCCGACAATGCGCCTTGCCGGTCGACCTTTTGAACATCGGCAGCGGGCAGGGGGTTTCGTTGCGCGATCTGATCGGCATCGTGACCGTTCAAGTGGGCCGTGCGCCGCAGATCGTGACGCAACCCAGTCTGGTCGACGTCAAATCCAACGTCCTGAACATCGAACGGGCTGCGGTGGCATTGGGCTGGCGCCCCGAAATCTCGATCCTTGACGGGATCGCGGGCCTGATCCGGGCCGGCTGAGCGGTCTTTCGGAAGGGCGCCGAGGCGGCAGATCGGCTCTTGCCCCGGCCTGCGTGATCCGGGCATGATCGCCGTGATTTTCCAAATTGCGGGCGGCTTGCATGTACATCGGTCTTGATCTTGGCACCTCGGGCCTCAAGGGCATTCTGGTGGACGACCGCCAGCAGGTTCTGGCCGAGGCGACCGCGCCCCTGACGGTTCAGCGCCCCCATGACGGGTGGAGCGAGCAGGACCCCGCCGAGTGGATCGCGGCGGCAAGGTCGGTGATGGCGCAGCTTGCGACCCAGGGTCTGGGCCGGGTGCGCGGCATCGGGTTGTCGGGCCATATGCACGGTGCCACCCTGCTGGACAGCGCCGATCAGATCCTGCGGCCCTGCATCCTGTGGAACGACACAAGGTCCTTTGCCGAGGCCGCCGCGCTGGACCGCGACCCGCAGTTTCGCGCCCTGTCGGGCAACATCGTGTTCCCCGGCTTCACCGCGCCCAAACTGGTCTGGGTGAAGAAACACGAGCCTCAGGTCTTTGACCGCATCGCATGGGTTCTGTTGCCGAAAGACTATCTGCGCCTTTGGCTGACCGGGGAACATGTCGCCGAAATGTCGGACGCGGCGGGGACCGCCTGGCTGGACACCGGGCGGCGCGACTGGTCCGACGCCCTTCTGGCCGCCACCGATCTGAGCCGCGCGCAGATGCCGCGCCTGGTCGAAGGCTCGGCGGTGTCGGGCGTGGTGCGCGGCACCTTGGCGCAGGACTGGGGGCTGGGGCCGGATGTGGTCGTCGCGGGCGGGGGCGGCGACAATGCCGCCTCGGGCGTGGGCGTGGGCGTGGTGCGGGCGGGCGACGCCTTTGTCAGCCTTGGCACCTCGGGCGTGCTGTTTGCGGCCAATGACGGCTATCATCCCGATCCGGCAACGGCGGTGCACAGCTTTTGCCACGCGCTGCCCGGCACCTGGCACCAGATGGGCGTGATCCTGGCCGCCAGCGACGCGCTGAACTGGTATGCGCGGCTGGTAGGGCAGGATGCCGCCAGCCTGACGGGCGAACTTGGGGCCTTGCAGGCCCCCGGACACGCCCTGTTCATGCCCTATCTCGGCGGCGAGCGGACGCCCCTGAACGATGCCGCCGTGCGCGGCGCGTTTCTGGGGCTTGACCATGTGACCGACCGCGCCGCCGGCACCCGCGCCGTGCTGGAAGGCGTGACGCTGGCCATCCGCGACAGCCGTGATGCCCTGGCCGCCACCGGCACCCGGATTGACCGGTTGCTGGCGGTGGGCGGCGGGGCAAGGTCCGACTACTGGCTGTCGGCCATCGCGACCGCGCTGAATGTGCCGGTCGAAGTGCCGGTGGCGGGCGACTTTGGCGGCGCCTTCGGCGCGGCGCGTCTGGGAATCATGGCGGCCACCGGGGCCGGGGCCGAAATCGCCACGCGACCGCCGATTGCGCGGCAGATCCTGCCCGTCGCGGCCCTGACCGGGGCCTTCGACGCCGCCCATGCCCGTTACCGCATCGCCCAGGGCGCCATTCGCCAGCCCGGGCTTTGACCGGGTCGCGGGGGCAAGTGCCTCAGGCACCAAGGGCCAGCGCTTCGATCCTTGCGGCAAGGCGCTGTGCGGTGGGGGTCAACTCGGTCGCGGCACGGCGGATCATCCCGTAGGGCGGCACGCCAAGGCCCAGATCCAGCGGCACTTCGACAAAGGGCGCCGGCGCATGGACCGACAGGCTGGCGGCCACGGCTCGGGGCAGGGGGGCGATGGCGTCGGTGGCGGTCAGCACGGCCAGGGTGAACAGGTTGGACCCGGTCGCCACCCGACATTGCGGGACGGGCAGGTGCAGGTCGCTCAGCCGGGCCAGAACCGACCGGGTCAGCAAGGTGGCGGGCTCTGGCATGACCCAGTCGTGGTCGAAAAGGTCGCGCGCCTGCAGATCGGTCTTGCCCAGCAACGGGTGACCGCGCCGCACGAACAGCGCCAGCGGTTCCTCGCCGAACAACAGGGTTGTCAGAAGACCGTCGCTGTCCCGCGGCCGCCCCAGGGCGAAATCGCAGCGCCCCGAGCGGACATGGTCGCACAGCACCTCGGAGGTCGCGATGATCACCTCGGCCCGCAAGCCCGGGTGCAGGCGCTGCGCCGCG
>JANMJC010000392.1:0-1695 GCA_031371185.1 Paracoccaceae bacterium
GTGGCCTCGGTCGCCGGGTCGCACGTGGATTGGTTCGATCATGCCGCTAGCCGCGACCGCGCCCGGCTGGACGACGTCTTTGCCACCCACCGCCCCGACGCCGTGATGCATCTGGCGGCTGAAAGCCATGTCGACCGGTCCATCGACGGGCCGGGCGATTTCATTCTGACCAACATCAACGGCACCTACACCATGCTGGAAGCCGCCCGCGCCTATTGGCAGGGCCGGGGCAGGCCGGAAGGGTTCCGCTTTCACCACATCTCGACCGATGAGGTGTTCGGGTCGCTTGGTGCGACCGGGCAGTTCACCGAAGACACACCCTATGATCCGCGCAGCCCCTATTCGGCTTCGAAAGCCGCCAGCGACCATCTGGTGCGGGCCTGGGCCGAAACCTATGGACTGCCTGTGGTGCTGACGAATTGCTCAAACAATTACGGGCCCTTCCACTTTCCTGAAAAGCTGGTTCCGGTGACGATCCTGAACGCGCTCGCGGGCAAGCCCATTCCGGTTTACGGGCACGGCCTGAACGTGCGCGACTGGCTTTATGTCGAAGATCACGCCGACGCGCTGCTGCTGGTGGTGCAAAAAGGTGTGCTGGGGCGCAGTTATAACATCGGCGGCGAGAATGAACGGCGCAACATTGATCTGGTGACAACGATCTGCGGGATCCTCGACCGGAAGCGGCCCAAGGCGCGGCCCTATGCCGATCAGATCACCCATGTCACCGACCGCCCCGGCCATGACGCGCGCTATGCCATCGACCCCAGCCGCATCCGCAACGAACTGGGGTGGCGGCCTTCGGTGACGGTCGAGGAAGGTCTTGAAAAGACCGTGCAATGGTATCTGGACAACGAGACGTGGTGGAAGCCCCTGCAATCGCGGGCCGGGGTTGGGGTGCGGTTGGGGGTCAAGGCGTGAAGCTGCTGGTTTTCGGCCAGACCGGACAGGTCGCGCACGAGCTTTCCCGGCGCTTGCCCCGGGGGGTAACCGCGCGGTTCCTGTCGCGCGCCGAGGCCGATCTGATGAACCCCGCCGCCTGTGCCGCCGCCGTGATGGCATGTGACGCCGATGCCGTGATCAACGCCGCCGCCTGGACTGCCGTTGACCGCGCTGAAGCCGAAGAGCCCGCCGCCACGATTGTGAACGGCGATGCACCCGGTGCAATGGCGCAGGCCTGCGCCGCGCGCGGCCAGCCGTTCCTGCACATCTCGACCGATTACGTCTTTGACGGGGCGGGCACCGCGCCCTTTGCCCCCGATCATGCGACCGCGCCCTTGGGGGCCTATGGGCGCTCCAAACTTGTCGGAGAGGCGGGCGTGCGCGCGGCGGGGGGCAATGCCCTGATCCTGCGCACCTCGTGGGTGGTGTCGGCCCATGGCGCGAACTTCGTCAAGACAATGCTGCGGTTGGGGCGCGAGCGCGCCGCGCTGACCGTGGTGGCCGACCAGATCGGCGGGCCGACCCCCGCCGCCGCCATTGCCGACGCCCTGTTCACCTGCGCCGTCGCCATGATCGCGGGCCAACCGGGCGGCACGCATCATTTCAGCGGTGCCCCCGACACGTCCTGGGCCGATTTCGCCCGCGAGATCATGTCGCAGGCGCATCTGCCATGCCAGATCACCGATATTCCGACCACGGCCTATCCGACCCCGGCCCGGCGCCCGGCCAACAGCCGGATGGATTGCACCTCGTTGA
>JANMJC010000322.1:0-4426 GCA_031371185.1 Paracoccaceae bacterium
GGCGGCAAAGGCGGCGGGTCAGATGCTGGACATCCGGGTTCTGGGCCTTGCCGTCATCGCGCCAGATGTGTCCGTCGATCTGGCCCTTTCGACCATCGCCGCCCTGAACGTTCTGGGCGCCTTGCACGCCAGTGACGCAGTCAAGGCCGCGCTGGCCGACCGGATCACCTGATTTTCCCCATTTTTCAGAAAGTACGAAATGCCCCCCTTCACCCCGCGCGGTATGGCCAAGGCCACCGAATTGACCCGTTCCGGAAAGCTGCAAGAGGCGACGGCGATGATCCAGTCGTTGCTGAAACGCCCGTCGCAGATGCCCGACCTGCCCGACCCGGACCCTGCGCTTGCGAACGACGTGATCGAGGGCGACTTCATCCGGCTGGACCCGCAAGGCGCGCGCCCGAAGGCCGCGACGCCAAAAGCCGGGCCGGGCCCTGCGAAACGCGCCGCCGCGACCAGCACGCTGGCCGAAACGCTGCGCAAGATCGCGGCCGGTGGAATGCCGCGTCCGGGCCCGCTGTCGGGTGTGGCCGACCCGATACCGGAAGGGGCGCAGTTCCTGTCGCTGACCTACGCAGGCCCGCAAGGCAGCCGCAGCTATCGGCTGTACATTCCTGCCAAGGCTTCGACCTCACCCATGCCGTTGATCGTCATGCTGCACGGCTGCACCCAAACCCCCGAGGATTTTGCCGCCGGCACCGGCATGAATGCGCTGGCCGAAGAATTTGGCTGCATGATCGCCTACCCGGCCCAGCCTTCGGGGGCCAACGCCCAGAAATGCTGGAACTGGTACCGCCCCGAAGATCAGCGCCGCGACCAGGGCGAGCCTGCGCTGATCGCGGGGCTGACCCGCGCGATCTGGCGCGAGCATGACGCCGATCCGGAGCGCACCTACTGCGCCGGTCTGTCGGCGGGAGGGGCCGCCGCGGTGGTGATGGCGGCCGCTTATCCCGACATCTTCTGTGCCGCAGGCGTTCACTCGGGCCTGCCTCTGGGCGGGGCGCAGGATATCCCTTCGGCCTTTGCGGCCATGCGCGCCGGTTCCCCGGGCCGACCGCACCAGCGCGTCGTTCCGACGATCGTCTTTCACGGTCTGGCCGACAGCACGGTGCATCCCGACAACGGAAAAGCCGTGCTATCGCAGGCCCTGCACGCGATGCCGGGCTTGCGCGCGACGACCCGGCAGGGCGTGTCGGAGGGTGGGCTTCGCTATCACACGACCTCCCATCTGCACGCCGATGGCCACAGCATGGCGGAACACTGGCAGATCGAAGGGGCCGGCCATGCCTGGGCGGGGGGGCGCCCCTTGGGCAGCTATACCGACCCCCGGGGCCCGGACGCATCGCGCCAGATGATGCGTTTCTTCCTGCAACACGCCCGGGTTTAAGCCTCGGTCCCATCTGTCGGGCAGCACGACGGGAACAACTTGCGGGTTTGCGCGTTGACCCCTGAGCGTTGCACGCACAGGAGAGCAAAATGGGTATCATCATGACCATCATCGTCGGCTTTGTGGCTGGCGTGATCGCCAAATTCATCATGCCGGGCGACAACGAACCCTCGGGCTTCATCCTGACAACCCTTCTGGGTGTCTTCGGCGCCTTTGTCGCCTCGTATCTTGGCCAAAGTCTGGGCTGGTATGGCGCAGGCGAGGGGGCCGGATTGATCGGTTCCGCCGTTGGTGCGGTCATCGTGCTTTTGGTCTGGGGCATGGTGCGCAAACGCGCCTGACCGATTTTCCACCATATCTGGAGAAGTGCCATGACAAGATCAACACCTTCGCTTCTTGCCCTTCTAGGACTGGTCGCCGTCGCGGGGTACCAGAACCGGGACAGGATCAGCGACATGCTGTCGGATGCCCGGCAAAAGTCTGCCGCTGCCGGATCCCTGCCGCCATCGCAGGACGGCGGGTTCCTTTCCGAAATCGGCCAGTTCTTTCGGGGCAGCCCGGTGTCAACGGCGCTGAATGACCTTGTCGACAGGTTCAGACAGTCCGGTCGGGGAGCGGCCGCTGACAGTTGGGTCTCTGACAAGGCGAACATCCCCCTTGGACAGGACGATCTGAAAACCGCCCTGGGCCCTGAAACCATTGCAGAGCTTGCCCGCAGGACGGGACTTTCGCAGGTCGAGGTTCTGCTGCGCTTGAATGCGGCCCTGCCGGACGTGGTGAACAAGCTAACGCCGAACGGTCGGCTGCCCACCGATGCCGAAGCGCAGGCCTTGATCTAGGGCGCGGGCTCTGACACCCCCCCGCTCCGGTTTCCCACCGGTCGGATATCATCCTGCCGCGCCCCATCGCTGACCCTGCCCGCCCCCCAACGCGCCACCAAAGGACGACCATGATGACCGCCGATGCCGAAATCACCGCCACGTTCTGGAAACACCTGCGGTCTGACCGTGTCGTGATGCTGGGACTGGAAGCCAAAGCGCCCACGTCCTTGCGACCGATGACCGCACAACTGGACACAGAGGCGGATCAGGGCCCGATCTGGTTCTTCACCTCGACCGGTTCCGCGATCGTGGAAGGGGTGGCGGCCGAGGATCTGGCGATCTTCACCTTCGTGTCAAAGGGCCATGATGTCTTTGCCAGCGTGCATGGCCACCTGACACGGACCACCGACAGCGCCGTGATCGACCGGTTGTGGAACCCCTCGGTCGCGACCTGGTACAAAGGCGGCAAAGAGGATCCCACGCTGGTGCTGTTGCGGTTCGACCCCGCGAGCGCCGAGATCTGGCGCGACGGGTCCAGCCTGCTGGCCGGGCTGAAACTGTTGCTGGGCGGCGATCCGCAAGCGGATTTCAGGGATGACGTGGCCAAGGTGTCCTTGTCCTGACGTCGAAGGCGGCAAGGCGGGCAAAGCGCCCGACCGTCCGTTCTGCGGAAATTGCCCTTGTCCGCCCCCCGGGGGCCGCGATGCCCACCCCGGGAAAAGTGAGCATCGCCATCCTGCCGGGGGTCGGGTCCTGCCGTCACCCCGGAAAGGATGCTTCGCGGGGCCAGTGCCGCAAGTAACTGCAGTCCATGACAAAATCATGAACCGAGCCTTCATCCGTCAGGGCCTGAACGGCGTCGTCTTCGTCTCCTGACAGCCCCGAGGCCGCAAGAAGGGCACGCGCGCTTTCAGACCAGCCGATGTATTTGCAATGGCGATAGGCGTCGGCCAGAAACTCGCGCGCTGCCGGGGTCGTGGAAAGATCGTCCTTCCCCGGCAGGACCGCGACCGCATCGAACAGCACCGACGGCGCGCTGCCGATCTTTTCGTGCACCGGGTGCAGGTTGTTCTTGCTGCAACGGACGCCGCCGATCCGGGGGGCGATGATCTTGACCAGACCCCCCGCCTCGGCCACGGATTCTTCCAGCGCCGCCACCAGCGATCCGTCAAAGCCATCGCTCAGCATCACACCCATGACCCGGCCCTTGAAACTGTCCGGCGGGTTTGACTGGATGCTGAGAGCGGGCGACGGCGCAAGGTCGGTGCGGGTCGGGCTTGCCGCAGGGGCCGCAGGCGGCAACTCCTCCAGTCCCAACCGTTTGGCTACCGAAGCCGCCAGATCCTGATCGATGTTGCGCAGATGCGCCACCATCCGGGCGCGGATGCCGGGCTCCGCACATTTCGACAACTCGAACACCAGGGCGGCGGCGATGTGCCCCTGCTCGCTGGCTGTCTGACTGATGTAGAACTGGCGCGGCTGGCTGTAGTGGTCGGCGAAGCTTTCAGGGCGCAACCGGGCCTTGTCGCCCCTTACCGCTGCGCGGTAGCTGACATAGCCTTCCAACGGATCGGCGCGCGGCCCCTCGCCCCAGCCGTTCGGTTCATAATTCACCCGGCCCTTGCGGTGCGCGGTCTGCATATGGCCGTCCTGCTGAAAGTTGCTGACCGGGCAGCCCTTGGGCGCATTGACCGGGATCTTGGTAAAGTTCGGGCCGCCCAACCGTTTCAACTGGGTGTCCAGGTAGGAAAAGTTGCGCCCCTGCAGCAGGGGATCATCGGTAAAGTCGATGCCGGGAATCACATTTGCCGTGCAGAACGCCACCTGCTCGGTTTCGGCGAAGAAGTTTTCCACCGCTCTGTCAAGCGTCATCGTGCCGATGATCTGAACAGGACAGTCCTCTTCCGGAATCAGCTTTGTGGGGTCCAGCACGTCGAAGGCAAAGGCATCGGCAAAGGCCTGGTCGAACAGTTGCACGCCCAGATCCCACTGCGGAAAATCGCCCCGGTCGATCGCATCCCACAGATCGCGGCGATGTCGGTCGGCATCCGCGCCATTGCTTTTCACCGCCTCGTCCCAAACCACCGATTGCAGACCCATCCTAGGCTTCCAATGGAATTTGACAAAGGTCGACGCCCCGCCTTGGGTCAGGAATCGGAAGGTGTGAACCCCGAACCCTTCCATCGTGGTAAAGGATCGTGGAATGGCGCGGTCCGACATC
>JANMJC010000552.1:0-6463 GCA_031371185.1 Paracoccaceae bacterium
ATCAGGCCGCCCGGTCAAGGATGGCGCGGATCGCGGTCAGGACGGCGTCGGTCACTTCGGTGCCTTCCGAAATCACCTCCCAGGCCGCATGGGCCTGACGCGCCGCGCGGTCGGGCGACAATAGGTCGGACAGCCCGATGGTCAGATCGTCGACCGAGGCCACCATCCGGGCCGCCAGAGAGGGGCCAAGCCGGGCATAGGCGGCGCGGTGCGGGCCGGTATGGGGACCGAACAGGATGGCCGAGCCGGTGGTTGCCGGCTCCAACGGGTCGCGGTTGCACCCCTCGCCCAACAGCGATCCGCCCAGAAACGTCACGGGTGCCAGGCGGTACCACAGGCCGATTTCGCCCGGCTGATCGGGAATGAAGACGCCAACCTCGGGGTCGGGTTCCTCTTCAAGGCTGCGACGGGCCACTTGCCATCCCTCGGATTGTTCCAGCCTTTCGGCAATCAGGGCGGACCGGTCCAGGTCCTGGGGAACCAGAATCAGCAGCAGGCGATGCGACAGGGCCAGGGCCTGACGGTGGGCGGTAAAGACGGCCTCCTCTTCGGATTGCGGCACGGCGATGGCCAGCCACACCGGGCGGCCCGCCAGAAGCCCGGCCAAGGCGGCGCGCTCGGCTTCCAGATAGGGCAGGCGCAGGGCGGCCCTTTCCAGCTTTCCGGTGATCTGCAATCGCGCCGCCTCTGCCCCGGCCTTGCGAAAGGCGCGGTGGGCGGTGGCGTCGGTCAGGTGGATCCGGGTGCAGTCCGCCAAGGCGGCCCGGATCAGACCGGGATACCAGCCCTCGCGGTCGGGCATCAGGCGCGGCTCGCGGGCTTCGACCATCAGCACCGGCAGTTTGCGCGCGGCGGCTTCGTGCAGCAGGGCCGGGCGCACCTCGCCTTCGGATGTCACGATCACTTCGGGGGACCAGTAGTTCAGGAATTCGCGCAGGTCGGCGGGCACGTCGGGCGGGGCCACCTGCACGACAAGCCCGGCCCGAGGAGTTGCATCCGCCGAGGTCAGCAACACCGCCACCCCGTCCGCCTCGACCAGCCTGCGACCCAGTTCCGCCATGCCCGACAGGCTTTCGCCACTGGGCGCATGCAGCCAGACCAGGGGACCCGACGGGCGCATCGGACGATCCGGCTGCGGACGCGGATCGCGCCGCGCCGCCATGTTGTACAGGGTCAGTCCGACCGAATAGGTCATGGCTGCGAAGCGTCAGCGATTGTCGGCAGGCGCTGCGGACACCAAGGGCAAGCCGTCTTCCCGCAGGCGGTTCAGTTCAGCGATGAAATACCGCATGTGGGCGTTGTCGACGGTGCGCTGCGCTTCGGCCTTCCATGCCTTGTGCGCGGTGGCGTAGTCGGGGAATATCCCCACGACATGCAGGTTGGCCGGGTCCTTGAACACCGTCTTTTGCGGCGAGACCAGTTCGCCACCGAAAACCAGATGAAGCTTGCTCATGCGGAAGGGTTCCTGAACGTTTGGTTACAGCACATAGCGCGACAGATCGGCCGAGCGGGCCAGTGCGCCGATATTGGCCTCGACAAAGGCTTCGTCAACCTGAACCACCGCGCCAGAGCGGTCGGGAGCGGTAAAGGACAACTCTTCAAACACCCGCTCCATCACGGTGTAAAGCCGGCGCGCGCCGATGTTTTCGACCGCGCGGTTCACTTCGGCAGCGATGCGCGCCAGCGCCTTGATGCCGCCGTCGGTGAAGGTGACGGTCACCTGTTCGGTGGCCATCAGGCCGGTATACTGGCGCGTCAGGGCGTTTTCGGTTTCGGTCAGGATGCGGACGAAATCCTGTTCGGTCAGGGGTTGCAGTTCAACCCGGATCGGCAGGCGGCCCTGAAGTTCGGGCAGAAGGTCTGACGGTTTGGCGATGTGAAACGCCCCCGAGGCGATGAACAGGATGTGGTCGGTTTTCACCGGTCCGTATTTCGTCGAAACCGTGGTGCCCTCGATCAGGGGCAGAAGATCGCGCTGCACGCCTTCGCGCGACACATCGGCGCCGCGGGCATCGGCGCGGGCGCAGATCTTGTCGATCTCGTCCAGAAAGACGATGCCGTTCTCCTGCACGGCGGCCAGGGCGGCGGTCTTGACGGCCTCGTCATCCAGCAGCTTGTCAGCCTCTTGGCTGATCAGAAGGTCATAGCTGTCGGCCACGGACACGCGTTTGCGGCTGGTCCGGCCACCAAAGGATTTGATCAGGTCTTGCAAGCCCTGCATCTGGGTTTCCATGCCCGGCATGCCGCCGAACATCGGCAGCGGGGCGGAATCGGCCACGTCGATCTCGATCATTGTCGCGTCCAGCTCGCCCCGTTTCAGCTTGCCGCGAAACATGTCGCGGGTCTGCTCGCGCGCGTCCTTGCCGGCAAGCGCCTCGACCACGCGCTCTTCGGCGGCGGCGCGGGCGCGGGCGCGGACGTCTTCACGCATCCGCGAACGGGTGTCCGACATGGCGGCGTCGACCAGATCGCGGATGATGCTGTCAACATCGCGGCCGACATAGCCCACCTCGGTGAACTTGGTCGCCTCGACCTTCAGGAAGGGCGCGCGGGCCAGTTTTGCCAGACGGCGGGCGATCTCGGTCTTGCCGACGCCGGTCGGGCCGATCATCAGGATGTTCTTGGGATAAACCTCGTCCCTCAGATCGTCGGGCAGGTTCCTGCGCCGCCAGCGGCTGCGCAGGGCCACGGCCACGGCGCGTTTGGCCGCCGCCTGGCCGATGATGAAACGGTCAAGTTCCGAGACGATTTCGCGCGGGGTCAGGTCGGTCATGGGGATCCTGCATGCTGTGAGCCGATCAGATAGACAGCCCGGCCTGAAACGCAAGGGGATCACAGGGTTTGCCGCAGGATCAATGTCGCGTGACATGGGGTACCGCGAGTTTCCGGCAGCCTCTACGGTAAAAAAGGACAGAGGAGAGCATGACATGCTGACGCGGCGATTGATATTGGCGGCAGGCTTGGCCTTGGCCGGGGCGGCGGCCCTGGCCGATGAGGTGGTGAAATCTGGCGCCTTCAACGGCGAAAATGGCCACCTGACCCGTGGCACGGTGCAGATTGTGGCGGTTGCGGGCGGCCATGTGCTGCGTTTCGCCGAGGATTTCAGCCACGACGGCACCGCGCCGGATGCCACGATCGGGTTTGGCAAGGACGGCTACACCGAGGCGTTCAACTTGGGCCCCTTGCTGCAAATCAAGGGCGCGCAAGAGTTCGCCTTGCCGGCGGGCTTCGATCCGGCACAGGTGAACGAGGTCTACATCTGGTGCCGTCAGTTCAGTGTAAGTCTGGGGTCGGCAAAGCTGGGGTAAGGCGGGCGATCTAGGCTTTCGGGCTGATCCGTTCCACGGTCAGGTTGCCGTTGGTGAAGACGCAGATGTCGGCGGCGATGCCCATGGCACGGCGCGCGATGGTTTCGGCGTCCAGATCGGTCGACATCAGCCCGCGCGCGGCGGCTAGGGCGAAGCTGCCGCCCGATCCGATGGCCGCCACATTGTGCTCCGGCTCCAGAACATCGCCCGCGCCGGTCAGAACGAACAGAAGGTCGCCATCGGTGACGATCAGCATCGCTTCGAGGTTGCGCAGGTATTTGTCCATGCGCCAGTCCTTGGCCAGATCGACACAGGCGCGGGCCAGTTGGCCGGGCGAAGATTCCAGCTTTTTCTCCAGCCGCTCCAGCAGGGTAAAGGCATCGGCGGTCGAACCGGCAAAGCCGCAAACCACGTCATTGCCGCCCACGGTCAGGCGGCGCACCTTTTTGGCCGTGCCCTTGATCACCGTGTTGCCAAGCGACACCTGACCATCGCCCGCCACCACAACCTGCCCGCCCCGGCGCACCGCCAGAATGGTGGTGCCGTGCCAACCGGGAAATTTGTCGTCCGCCATCGGTTTCTCCACCTGTTCCCCGACTATATGAGGCCCCGCGCGCGGCTGGGCAAGGGCGTCAAAGGTGGCTTTCCCCAAAGACGGACTGCGGTTAGGCTGAATGAATGAGTGTTTTGCATCTGTATCTGGGCGCAAGCGGGCGGGCGGCGGTGCTGGCCGGGCAGGCCCGCATCACCACCCGCGTCAAGGCGGCGGTCGAGGCGGCGGGCTGGCAGGTGGTTCTGTGCACCGACGAAGAGCGCAGCGAGATTCCGGGGCGCGAAGGTTATCATCTGGTGGTCAACCATCCGGTGCCCTCGGACAATTGCCTGACGCTGCGCCGCGTCGGATGGGAGCCGTTCTGGCGCATCGAACGCACCAACGACCGTTGGGACTGGCAGGCGTCTGCCGAGGTCTTTGATCCCGAAACGATTGACCCCAGGAAGGGGCAGCAGTTTTTGAACCATTGGGGCCCCAAGCTGTTTGGTGGTCATGTGCCGCGCACGGGCGGCGGGGTTTTCGTGCCGTTGCAGGGCAAGTTGACCGAAAAGCGCCATTTTCAGGCGGTCAGCCCCTTGGACATGGTGCGGGCGGTGGCGCGGCGCTGGACCAG
Organism: Paracoccaceae bacterium; assembly: GCA_031371185.1. Classification (GTDB taxonomy): domain Bacteria; phylum Pseudomonadota; class Alphaproteobacteria; order Rhodobacterales; family Rhodobacteraceae; genus CAIYZT01. Next base: position 4,475 of record JANMJC010000552.1, read on the forward strand.
GCGGAGGATCAGCCTGACGCTGCACCCCGGCGAGGATTATGCCGAGGACGAGATGGAAGCGCTTGGGCGGCTGGTGGAGCGGACCCCCAATGTGCGGCTGGCGACCGGGGGGTCGGAGGCCGAGTTGTCGGGCTGCGATCTGGTGGTGACCGAAAACTCCAGCATGGCGCTGAAGGGGTTTGTGGCGGGCAAGCCGGCGATGCTGTGGGCGCGCATCGACTTTCACCACATCGCGGGTTCGGTGCCGCGCGACGGGCGCGAGGCTGCCTTCAAGGCGGCCGAGGCGGCGATGGCCGGGACCGCCGTGGCGCCAGAGTATGGGCGTTATCTGGTGTGGTATCTGAAGATGCGCTGTCTGCGCAGTTGGGATGCCGGGGTCGAACCGGCGATCCGCGCCCGCCTGCGCGATCTGGGCTGGCCGATTTGAAAAGGCGCCCCCGCTGCGAGGGGCGCCTGAATTTTGATGCAAACCTCATGTGGTCCCTGCGGTCGGTCTGCGGAAGGTGGCGACGTCAGATCGCGGACTGAATCCAGGTGGCCAGCGCGGCCTTGGGCGCGGCGCCGACCTTGTTGGAAACAACCTGACCGTCCTTGAACAGGAACAGGGACGGTATGCCGCGCACGCCCAGAACCGCCGGGCTGTCGGGGTTTTCATCGACGTTCACTTTGACGATCTTCACCTTGCCGGCATATTCCAGCGCCAGTTCTTCCAAAGCCGGGCCGATCTGGCGGCAGGGGCCGCACCATTCGGCCCAGAAATCCACGACCACGGGAATCGCAGACTGGCGCACTTCGGCGTCAAAAGTGGCGTCGGTGACAGCGACGGTATTCGCGCCCATGGCGGATCTCCAAAACGAAAGGGTTGGGGGATGAACCTAAGGACGCCTTGACAGTTCGTCAAGGGATGGTGGAACGGGCCAGCGCCTCCCTCAGGATATCGCGGCCAAGCGGCATCAATTCGGCGGTTCTGGTCCACAGGATCGCCAGCGAAAGACGGCGGTCAGGATAGATCTGGTCCAGAAGATGGGCATAGGCGCCCATCTGTCGCAAAATCCCCTCGGGCACCTCGGCAGGCGAGGCGGGCACAAGGCGGTTGGATTTGAAGTCGATGACGCTGACCTGGGTGTCGGTCAGGATCAGCCGGTCCAGGCTGCCGACCATGCGCCGCGCGCCCAGATCACCGGTCAGCGCCACCTCGGCCAGCGAGCCGGGGGCAAAGACCGGGGCCAGGGCGGGGGTGGTCAGCACGCGCGTCGCTTCGGCCAGGGCCGCGGAGCGCAGGGCCGCATCGTCGATCAGGGTGGCGGCGAGAGCAGGCCAAAGGTCGGGCGGGGCCCCGGGCAGATGTTGCAGCATCAGATGCAACGCGGTGCCATGGGCCAGCGCCTGGGCCATGTCCGCGCCTTCATCGCCCGGCAAGGCCTTGGCCCCGCCAAGATCAGAAGGTTTCAGCAAGGCCGGCCTGTGATCGGGGGGCCTGTGGGGATTTGTCACCCAGTCCGGCAGGGGGCCCTGAAGCGCGTCCTGCGGTGGGGGTTGAGCGCCCTTCGGCGGGATGGGACCCGGAAAGGTGCCAAAGCGGTAAACCTTGCCCTGCTCGCCCGCCTCGACCGGCGCCAGTTGCGCCAGACCGCGTTCGACCAGCCGGTACCAGCCCAGATCGGTCGTCGCCTTGGGCCCCTTGTCGGTCGCCAGTTTCGTCTCGCCCGCCGCCGCGACGATCAGCATCGCACGGGCGCGTGTCATGGCGACATAAAGCAGACGCAGCGACTCGTCGCGCCTCTGTTCCTTGCGGGCAAGGGCGCGCTGTTCCATTTCAGGGGGGCGCTGACCTGCGGGCATCGTCCACATCGGCAGGGCCTCGTCGGCGGGCATCACGGTGGAGCGTTCGGGGGGATCGTAATCCGCACAGTCCGGCAGGATCACGATCTCGCTTTCCAACCCTTTGGCGCCATGCACGGTCATGATGCGAATGCGGTCGCCCGCCGC